>DASYRU010000418.1:0-4916 GCA_036004165.1 Actinomycetota bacterium | reverse complement strand
CGAGCGCGCGGTCCGCTACGCGCTGCTCGCTGGACGCTCGGCGCTCGCCCTGCTCGCCTACGAGGAGGCCGCGGCGCAGTTCGAGCAGGCGCTCGCGGTCCTGGCGAGGAGCGGCCACGACGACGGCCGGCGGGTGGAGGTACTGCTGGCGCTCGGCGACGCGCGGCTGCGGGCGGGCGCGGTGGCTGCCGCCCGCGACGCCTACGAGCAGGCGGCCACGCTGGCGCGCCGCCGCGGGCGCCCACAGGAGCTGGCCAGAGCCGCCCTCGGGTTCGCCGCAGGTCTCGGCTTTGAGGTGCGGCTGTACGACCGGCGGCAGGTGGAGTTGCTCGAGGAGGCGCTGGCGGCGCTGCCGCCCGGCGACTCCTCGCCGCGGGCGTGGATGCTGGCGCGGCTGTCGGTGGCGCAGTCGTACGTGGCGCCCCCGCCTCGGCGCCGCGAGCTGGCTGCCGAGGCGGTGGCCATGGCACGGCGGCTGGGCGACCGGGCGGCGCTGGCGTCCGCGCTCAGCGGCACCTGCGACGCGATCCCTGGCCCTGAGCATGCCGAGCAGCGGCTGGCCGCCGCCGAGGAGATGCTCACCCTGGCCGAGACCGACGAGGACCTCGAGCTGGAGCTGCTGGGGCGGCGGTTCCGGGTGGTCGCGCTGCTGGAACGTGGCGACCTGGTGGCGGCCGAGCGCGAGGTCGCCGCCTACGCGCGCGGCACCGGACGCCTGCGGCAGCCGGTCTCGGCCTGGTACGTGCCGCTGTGGCGGGGGATGTTCGCGCTGCTGCGGGGCCGGCTGGCGGAGGCGGAGCGGCTGGCCACGGAGGCCGAGACGATCGGGACGCGGGCGGCCAGCGCCAACGCCGCCATGCTCTGCCCGCTGCAGCGTTGGCTGCTGCACCGGGAGCGGGGTGAGGCGGACGCGGCGCTGGCCGCGATGGAGCGCGTGGTCGAGCTCGCCCCGGTGAGCGCCAACGCGCGCACGGAGCTGGCCTGGTCGCTGCTGGAGGCCGGCCGGGTGGCAGAGGCACGGGCGCAGCTCGAACAGCTGGTCGCGGACGGGTGCGCGGCGCTGGAGCGCGACTCGGAGTGGCTGCCGGCGATGATGGCGCTGGCCCACGTGGCCGCGGCGCTGCCCCACCGGGACGCCGCCGAGACCCTGTACCGGCTGCTGGAGCCGCACGCCGAGCGGTTCGCCGTCGAAGGGATCGGCGCCGGCACGCACGGGTCGCTGGCGCGCCAGCTCGGCCTGCTGGCCGGCGTGCTCGGCCGGCGCCAGGAGGCTAAGGCGCATTTCGAGGCGGCGCTGGCGGCCAACACCGCCGCGGGCTCGCCGCTGCTGGTGGCCCACACCCGCAGGGACTACGCCACCGCGCTGCTGGCGCTGGCGGCACCGGCCGGCGACCGGAAAGCCGCCGCCCTGCTGGCCGAAGCGGCGGCCGTCTACCGGGAGCTGGGCCTGACCTGGCAGGCTGAGCGGGCGGCCTCGCTGGCGGGCCGGCGGGGCGAGGGCGACGGCGCGCCTCGGTTCCGCCGCGAAGGGGACCATTGGACGGTGGCGTGGGCGGGTCGCTCGGTGCACCTTCGGGACGCCAAGGGCGTCGGCGATCTCGCCAGCCTGCTGGCCGCGCCGGGCAGGCCCTTCCACGTGCTCGACCTGGTCGGCGGGCCGGGGGACCGGGGCGGCGACGAGGTGCTCGACCGGCCGGCGCGGGAGGCCTACCGCGCCCGCGCCGAGGAGCTGCGCGAGGAGCTCGAGCAGGCGCAGCGGGACCACGACCCCGAGCGGGCGGCGCTGGCGCGGGTGGAGCTGGAGGCGGTCGCGGACGAGCTGGCCGCGGCGGTCGGGCTGGGCGGCCGCGCGCGGCGGCTGGGCGATCCCGCCGAACGTGCCCGCAAGACCGTCTCGTGGCGGCTGCGCGCCACCCTCGACCGCATCGAACGGACCCACCCCGCCCTCGGCCAGCACCTGCGTCGCTCGGTGCGCATGGGCACCTTCTGCAGCTACGAGCCGGACCCGCCGGTCAGGTGGGAGGTGGGCTGACACCACCGCCAGCCGCCTCCCTCGCGGCGCGAGGCGCGACCTCGCGCTCTCCGGGTGACGGGCAAACCGAGGAAAGGGAGACCCGGATGACCACACCGGTGCTGGAGGCCGCCGCCTCCGCGCAGCGCGACGCGCTCGCCGAGCGCATCTTCAAGGCAACGATCGAGTCGTTCGAGCTGCTTCATCTGTACGTGGGGGAGCGCCTCGGCCTGTACCGGGCGCTCGCCGACCTCGGCGGCGCCAACGCCGCCGAGCTGGCCGCCGCCGCCGGGGTCGCCGAACGGTACGCGCGGGAATGGCTGGAGCAGCAGGCCGTGGCGGGCGTCGTCGAGGTGACCGAGGACCCGGACGGGGAAGCGGCACGCCGCTACCGCCTGCCCACCGGCCACGCCGAGGTCCTGCTGGACGGCGACAGCGAGAGCTACATGGCGCCGCTCACCCGCGGGGTCGCCAGCGTCGCCAGGACGATCCCGGCGGTGCTTGAGGCGTTCCGCTCTGGCGGCGGCGTGCCCTACGAGGACTACGGGCCCGACCTGCGCGCCAGCATCGCCCTGCTGAACCGCCCGATGTTCCTGAACCAGCTCGCCTCCCGCTGGCTGCCGGCCCTGCCGGCGTTGCACGCCCGGCTGCAGGCCGACCCGCCGGCGCAGGTCGCCGACGTCGGCTGCGGCGCCGGCTGGTCCAGCATCGCCATCGCCCTCGCCTACCCGAAGGCGACCGTGCACGGCCTCGACCTGGACGAGGCGTCGATCACCGAGGCGCGCCGGAACGCCGCCGAGGCGGGCGTGGCAGACCGGGTCGCCTTCGAGGTGCGTGACGCCGCCGATCCAAGCCTGGCGGGCCGCTTCGACCTGGTCTGCGCCTTCGAGACCGTCCACGACATGGCAGACCCGGTCGCCGCCCTGCGTGCCATGCGCGCACTGCGGGCCGACGGCGGCGTGGCGCTGGTCGGCGACGAGAAGGTGGCGGAGGCCTTCACCGCCCCGGGCGACGAGCTGGAGCGGTTCAACTACGGCTGGAGCGCGCTGCACTGCCTGCCCTCCGGGATGGTGCAGCAGCCCTCGGCGGGCACCGGCACGGTGATGCGGCCGGCGACCCTGCGCCGCTACGCCCGGCAGGCCGGCTTCGCCGAGGTCGGGGTGCTGCCGATCGAGCACGACTTCTGGCGCTTCTACCGCCTGGCCGGGTGAGCCGGTGACGGGCGCAACCCTCGAGACCGGCTGGGAGCCGCCCTGGCGACCGCCCGGTCGTAGACTGGCCGCTCCATGAGCCAGCAGCACGCGCCGCGCAGCGCCGCCCTGTTCGAGCGGGCACGGGCAAGGATCCCCGGCGGGGTGAACTCGCCCGTGCGGGCGTTCGGCGGGGTCGGCGGCACGCCCCGCTTCGTCGCCAGCGGCCGCGGCCCCCACCTGTGGGACGTGGACGGCAACCGCTACGTCGACCTGGTCTGCTCCTGGGGGGCGCTGATCGCCGGCCACGCCCACCCCAGCGTGGTCGGAGCGGCGCGGGAGGCCGCCGCCCGCGGCACCTCGTTCGGCGCTCCCACCGAGGCCGAGGTCGAGCTGGCCGAGGAGGTCGCCCGGCGCGTCCCACGCGTCGAGCAGCTGCGGATGGTGAACTCCGGCACCGAGGCCACCATGAGCGCGGTCCGCCTGGCGCGGGCGGCCACCGGCAGGCCGAAGCTGGTCAAGTTCGAAGGCTGCTACCACGGCCATGCCGACGGCCTGCTGGCCGCGGCCGGCTCCGGGGTGGCGACCCTGGGGCTGCCGGACTCCCCGGGGGTGACCGCCGCCCAGACCGCCGACACGGTGGTGCTGCCCTACAACGACGAGCGCGCCCTCGGCGCGGCGTTCGACGCCGCGGGAGACCAGATCGCCGCGGTGATCGTCGAGCCGATCGCCGCCAACATGGGGGTGGTGCCGCCGACGCCGGGGTTCCTAGCTGCCCTGCGCGCCGAGACCAGAAGGGCCGGCAGCCTGCTGGTGCTCGACGAGGTGCTGACCGGCTTCAGGGTCCACCGGGGTGGGGCGACCGGGCTGTGGTCGCTCGAGCCGGACCTGCTGACCTTCGGCAAGGTCCTCGGCGGCGGCCTGCCCGCCGCCGCCTACGGCGGGCCGGCGGAGCTGCTGCGCCTGGTCGCCCCCGCCGGCCCCGTCTATCAGGCCGGCACCCTGTCCGGGAACCCGCTGGCCACCGCGGCCGGCCTGGCCACCCTCGCGCTGCTCGACGAGGCCGCCTACCGGCAGCTGGACCGGCTGGCAGCGGCCTTCTGCGACGGGCTCGAGGAGGCGTTCGCCGACGCCGGCGTGCCGGCGCGGGTGCAGCGCGCGGGCAACCTGTTCAGTGTGTTCATGACCGACGGCGACGTGCGCGACTACCAGGCGGCGCGGCGGCAGGACGTAGCCGCCTACGGCCGCTTCTTCCACGCCATGCTAGACCGAGGCGTCTACCTGCCGCCGAGCGCCTTCGAGGCCTGGTTCGTCTCCACCGCCCACGGCGACACCGAGGTCGACCACGTCCTCACCGCCGCCCGCGAGGCGGCCAGGGCCAGCCAACCCTCTCGTCGCGATGCCTAGATGCTCCAGCGGTACTGAGCTGAGCTCCGCACTTCTTCCGAGGCTGCCAAATCTGCGGAGCTCCGACTGGGCGTCGAATCGCCCTTGGAGATCCAGACCAGGGCGAAGAGTTACATCAGTGTAGTTCCCTCGGTGGAGTGGCGGGTGGTGGCGGCCGGGTGGGCGCGGCCGGTCAGCCGAGCAGCTGGCCGTAGCCGATGTGGATGTGGTGTTGGTGGCCGTCGTCGGAGAAGTAGGGGCGGTGGCCCAGCGGGAACGGGGAGCCGATCTCGCTGGGCCGCAGGGGGCCTTG
The DNA here is from genome assembly GCA_036004165.1 of Actinomycetota bacterium. Lineage (GTDB taxonomy): Bacteria > Actinomycetota > CALGFH01 > CALGFH01 > CALGFH01 > CALGFH01. The sequence continues at coordinate 16 of DASYRU010000418.1, read as the reverse complement.
CAGGCCGTCCAGCCAG
>DASYRU010000417.1:0-5008 GCA_036004165.1 Actinomycetota bacterium | reverse complement strand
CGAACGCTCAGGAATTGCAGTGGGCGGGCTTTCGCCGGGTTCCGTAATCGCTGCCTGACGCCCGACCTGCGCGATGGTACGGGCTGCTGATCGCTGGATGAGCAGGATCGCACATAGGCCTTGACCAGGCGTGCTTGCACCGCTATCGCATCAGATGCAGGATCTGCCCGCTCAAGGGGATGCGGCGGAGGTGGCGGGTGGTGGTAGGACGAATCGACCTGGACGGCGCGGCGCACCTCGCGCTGGCCGGGGGCGTTCGCCACCTGCACCCCGAGGAGGCGACGTTCGAGGCGATGCTGCGGGGCTGGCGGGCGCAGCAGCAGGCCAGGATGCTGCGCGCCAAGACCATCGCCGACCGTGCGCTGATGATCCGCCGGTTCGCCGCGTTCACCAACGAGTACCCGTGGCACTGGCAGCCCGCCCACGTCGAGGAGTGGGTCACGACGCTGGTGGGCGAGCGGCGCCTGGCCCATGCCACCGTGCGGGTCTACCAGGTGGCGCTGCGGCTATTCACCGAGTACCTCGCCGATGCGCGCTACGGCTGGGCGGCCGAGTGCCAGGCCCGGTTCGGCACGCACCCGGTGCCGGTCTGCCACGAGTGGAACACCGTCAGCCACGCCAGCGACTACGAGGGCCGCCCGGCCCGGCGTCCGTTCACGCGGGAGGAGTTGCAGGCGTTGTTCGACTACGCCGACGCGCAGGTCGAGGTGGCGCAGGCGCGCAAGCGCAAGGGGGCGCTGGCCGCCTACCGGGACGCGACCGTGTTCAAGGTGCTCTACGCCTGGGGGCTGCGGCGCCGGGAGGTGGTCATGCTCGACACCGTCGACTTCGGCCGCAACCCGGCCGCGCCGCAGTTCGGCCGCTTCGGGCTGCTCGCCGTGCGCTACGGCAAGGCGGTGCGGGGCCAGCCGCCCCGGCGGCGCAGTGTCGCCAGCGTCATGGGGTGGGCGGTGGAGGCGGTGGCGGACTACGTCACCAACATCCGGCCCCGCTTCGGTCTGGCCGACCATCCGGCGCTGTGGGTGACCGAGCGGGGTGGTCGACTCCAGGCCGCCGACCTGAACGCTCGCTTTGATGTCTACCGCGCCGCGCTTGGCCTGCCGTCCGAGCTGGGGTTGCACTGCCTGCGCCACTCATATGTGACCCACCTGGTCGAGGATGGCGTCGATCCGGCCTTCGTGCAGCGCCAGGTCGGCCACGCCTGGGCCTCGACCACGGCGATCTACACCGGGGTGAACGGCGACTTCATGAACACGATGCTGCGCAAGGCGCTGGCGCCGGCGTTTCGGCCGGCCACCGACCAGGAGGGGTCCTGATGGCAGCCAAGCTCGCCTACCGGTGGCGCCTGCGGGAGGTCATGGCCACCCGCGGTATCTTCTCGACCGCCGCGCTGCGCCCGCTGCTGGCCACCCGCGGCATCCACCTGTCGTCCAGCCAGGTCTACCGGCTGGTCGCCGAGACGCCCGAGCGGCTGAGCCTCAAGGTGCTGGTGGCCCTGCTCGACATCCTGGACTGCTCAATGGAGGACCTGATCGAGCCGGTCGCCGCCCCGGCTACGGCCACGCCCAAGGCGGCGGCCGGCAGCGGCGGGGTGGGCGTGTTACGTCCCAGGCCGGCGCGGATCGTGCCGCCCAATACGCCGTGAGCGCCACGCCCACCGGCGCCGCCGCCCCCGACGATCCGGTGGCGGTGATCGTCTGGGCAGTCGCCCGGCTCGAGCCAGACCTCGACCTCGGGGTGGTCCGGGCGACGGTGGAGCAGGTCGCGCCCAGCCGCACCAAGCGCCGCCGGCTGGCCGAGGCGATCACCGCCGACCCGCACGTGCTCACCGACGGCCGCTCGTCGGGCCCGTCGGCGGTCGGCCAGCTTGTCCGGGCGCTGCTGCCGCTTGGGGTGACCTGCCTGGTGGTGCCCTGCTGCGCCGACTGCGGCAAGCCGTCCCCGCTGCGCTCGCGCCGCGGCGCCGAGCGGATCTGTGACCCCTGCGCCGCCCGGGCGCGCGACCAGACCACCACCTGCTCGGCCTGCGGCCGCCGGCGCCGGGCGACCCACCGCGACCGCCACGGGCAGCCACGCTGCCGGGACTGCCCACCCCAGCCCGAGCCCGACCCGCTGGAGGCCATCAGCGCCATCGTCGCCCGACTCGAGCCGACCCTGGCAGCGTCTCAGGTGGCCGTCGCGATCCAGCGGGCCGCCGCCGCACCAGCCGTGCGCCGCCGCCTGGCGTGGGCGCTTGAGGTCGAGCCCGGGCTGCTTACCGGCGTGGGGGCCGGCGGGCCACCGGCGGTGCTGCGCCTGATAGCTGAACTCCGTCGCGTCGGGGCGACCGGGGTGATCCCACCGGTCTGCCCCCGCTGCGGGCGGGCCGTCCGCCTGGCCCAGGTCGACGGCGGCCAGCGGATCTGCGCTGCCTGCTCCCAGCGGCTGCGCGCCACCCCCTGCGCAGGATGCGGGGCCGTCCGACCGCCGGCGATCCGTGACGCCGATGGCCGGCCCCGCTGCTCGCGCTGCCAGCAGGCCGACCCAGCCAACCTCGAGCCCTGCGCCGGTTGCGGCCGCCGCCGTCCGGTGGTCCGGCGCACCACCCACGGGCCGCTGTGCCACGCCTGCTACCGGGCGCCGGTCGCCACCTGCTCGAGGTGTGGGCGCACGCGGGCCTGCTACCGGATCCAAAGCGGCGCGCCCCGCTGCGAGCGCTGCTCCCGCCGCGTCGAGGCCTGCGCCCGCTGCGCCCGCACGGCCCCGGTGATGGCACGCTCAGCCGAGGGGCCGCTGTGCTCCTCCTGCTACGCCACCGATCCCAAGGCCAAGCGGCGCTGCCAGGCCTGCGGTGCCCTCGAGCGCCGCTACGCACAGGGCCGCTGCGCCCGCTGCGTGTTGGACCAGCGCCTTCGGGCCCTCCTCAGCGACGCGCGTGGCGTGGTCCGCCCACACCTTGAGCTCGTGCACCACACCCTGGCGGCCACCGACCCGCCGCGCGCCGGGCTGAAGTGGCTGGCGCGCAGCTCCGCGGCGGCCGTGCTCGCCGAGCTCGGCGCCGGCACCCGCCCCCTGTCCCACCACGCACTCGACAAGCTGCTGCCCGACAAGGCCGTCGACCACCTACGCGGCGTCCTGGTCGCCGCCGGCTGCCTGCCTGCTCGCGACGAGCGCCTGGCCCGACTGGAACGCTGGCTCGCCCAGACCGTCGCCACCATCGCCGATCCCAACGACCAACGGCTGGTGCGTACCTTCGCCGTCTGGCACATGCTCGGGCGCCTGCGCCGCCGCCTCGGTGACGGCCACGCCACCGGCGAGCAGACGGCCGGGGTCCGGGCCAGCCTGCGCGCAGCCGTCGGGTTCCTCGCCTGGCTCCGGTCGGAAGGCCTGTCGCTGGCCGCCTGCCGCCAGGCCGATATCGACCGGTGGCTCGCGACCGGCAGCCCCACCCGCCACAACGCCCGCGACTTCGTCTGCTGGGCGCTGGCCCGCCGCCTCGCGGTCGACCTCGACCTCCCGCCCCGGCCCAAGACCGGCCCGACCCGACCCATCGACGCCGAGCAGCGCTGGGCGACCGCCCGACGCCTGCTCACCGACACCGACCTTGACCCGGCCGACCGGGTCGCGGGGCTGCTGGTGCTCTGCTACGCCCAACCGGCGACCGCCATCGCCCGGCTGACCCTCGACCGGATCACCCACGGCCCCGGCGGCGTCCATCTGCTGCTCGGCTCCGCCCCGGCGCTGCTCCCCGAGCCGCTTGCCGACCTCGTCCTGGAGCTCGCGGCGACCCGCAAGGGCCACGCCACCATCGGCAGCCCGGCAACCTCGCCGTGGCTGCTCCCCGGCGGGACCCCAGGCCACCCCATCGGCGCCGACCGGCTCGCCATCCGCCTCGGCCGGCTCGGTGTCTACACCCGACCCGGTCGGGCGGCCGCATTGACCGACCTGGCCGCGCAACTCCCAGTCGGCGTGCTCGCTCGGCTGCTCGGCGTCAGCCCAGGAGCCGCCACGAGCTGGAAGCACGTCTCCGGCGGCACCTGGACCAGCTACGCCGCCGAACTCTCACAGCGAGGGACACCCCACCAGCCAGACACCCTGCCAGGTGACAGTTGATGGAGCTTCCTGCCGAGCTTCGCCGACGCTACCTGGAGTGGTCATGGTCGCTGGTCCACGCCGAGGTCGCGACCTGGCGGCTGCAGGATCCCACCGGTCGGGTGCGCTACCTGAAGCTGGGCACCGCGTCACGCTTCCCCCGCGTGCTCGACGAGGGCGCTCGGATGCGATGGGCCAAGGCCCATCTTCCCGTCCCGGAGGTGCTCGACTGCCGCACCGACGGCACGCTCGACTGGCTGGTGACCGCGGGACTGCCCGGGCGGCCCGCCACCGACCAGCAGCTGACCGCCGACCCCGAACGTCTGGTTGCGCTGTTGGCCCGCGGCCTTCGCCGGTTCCACACCGCCCCGGTGGCGGCCTGCCCCTTCGACTTCCGCCTCGACGCCGCGCTCGCGCATGCCCGAGCGCGTGTCCACGGCGGCCTGGTCGACCCCGAGGAGGACTTCCACCCCGAGCATCGTCACCTCACCGCCGAAGCGGCGCTTGCCGAACTCCAGCGGCTCCGCCCCGACACAGAGGACCTGGTCGTCTGCCACGGCGACTACTGCCCACCCAACGTCCTCATCGCCGACAGGGACATCACCGGGTTCGTCGACCTCGGCGAGCTGGGCGTGGCTGACCGCTGGTGGGACCTTGCCGTTGGGTCGTGGAGCATCACCTGGAATCTAGGGCCCGGCTGGGAGGACCGGTTCCTCCACGCCTACGGCGCCAACCACGATCCCGGTCGGGTCGCGTTCTACCGACTCCTCTACGACCTCGTCTCCTGATCCAGGCGGTGCGTCCCTGAACAGCTGTCGTCAACGACCGCCAGGTGGGCGGGCTCAGCCCCGAACCGGCCCCGATCCAGCCACAAAGGTCACCTTCACCGAGGCATTCAGCCCTAATCAGATATCCACCACCTACCAGTATTGGCGCG
>DASYRU010000416.1:0-6714 GCA_036004165.1 Actinomycetota bacterium | reverse complement strand
AGTTGCGGCCAGACCGCGTATGCCAACCCATCAGCGTGCGGGCGTGAGCGAGGACTCGGAGGCACCAGCGCCACCACCACGACCATGACATACCCCCGCTGCCACCCGACGGCCAAGCCAACCCTGCCCACTCAAGGGACTCGACGGATGCCATGGCGAGCTAACCAGGCCAACGGGGGTCGCGGCCCTCCACCCAGGCGGCGATCCCCTCGCGGCGGTCGTCGGAAAGCACGGCCCGGCGCCACGCCTGGTCCTCGACCTCCATGGCCGCCTCCTGGGCCAGGTCGGCACCGAGATCGATGGCCCACTTGGCGAGCCTGACCGCGGTCGGCGCGTTGCCGGCGATCTCGGCGGCCAGCCCACGGGCCGCCGCCGGCAGCTCTGCCCTCGGCACCACCCGGTCGGCCAGGCCGAGCCGCAACGCCTCGGCCGCGTCGACCCGGCGGCCGGTCAGCACCAGGTCCTTGGCCGCCGAGCGCCCCACCCGGCGGACCAGCAGCTGGGTGCCGCCGCCGGCCGGGACCAGGCCGAGGCGGACCTCCGGCAGACCGAAGGTCGCGTCATCGGCCGCCACCACCAGGTCGCACGCCAGCGCCAGCTCGGCGCCGCCACCGAGCGCGTAGCCGAACACCGCCGCCACCGTCGGCAGCGGGCAGCGGCGCACGGCCGCGAACCCCCGCCGGAACGCCTCCCGCTGCACGAACCAGCCGTGGTCGTCGAAGCCGGCCCGCTCCTTCAGGTCGGCGCCCACGCTGAAGGCGCGGTCGCCGGCGCCGGCCAGCACCACCGCCCGCACCGCCGGGTCGGTGGCCAGCGGCTCGACCGCCGCGGCGAGGGCGACGGCCAGCCCGGTCGAGATCGCGTTGAGCGCCTCCGGCCGTTCCAGGGTGACGGTGGCGACCCCGTCGCTGACCTCCAGCCGGACGGGGCCGCCGCTCATCCGCCGACGCTCCCGGCATTGACCTCCTGGAAGAACCAGGCCCAGGTGCGTGCGATCCCGTCGGCGAGGTCGACCTTGGGGCGCCAGCCGAGCACCCGCTCGGCCGCGCCGAAGTCCAGCGCGATCCGGGCCAGCTCGCCGGTCCGCGGGGGCGCGAAGGTCGGCTCCTCGCCGAACCCGGCCACCTCCCGCAGGGTCGCGTACAGCTCCAGCACCGAGGTCTCCACGCCGGTGGCGACGTTCAGGCGGGCGCCGCCGACGTCCGGCTGCCCGCCGGCCGCCACGAACGCGTCGACGGTGTCGTCGACGTAGACGTAGTCGCGGGTCTGGCGGCCGTCGCCGAAGATCGTGACCGGCTCGTCCTGCAGCAACCGGTTGCAGAAGATCGCCACCACCCCCGCCTCGCCGTGCGGGTCCTGGCGGGGCCCGTAGACGTTGCCGAGACGCAGGCTGACCGGCTCGAGGCCCTCCAGCTCGGCGAAGCTGGCCAGGTAGTCCTCGGCCGACCGCTTGGCCACGCCGTACGGGTTGGTGACGCCCGCCGGGTGGCGCTCGTCGACCGGCAGCGCCGAGGGGTCCGGCTCGCCGTAGACGGTCCCGCCGGAGCTGGCGAACACCAGCCGCCTGCAGCCGGCCTGCAGCGCCGCCCTCGCCACCTGGATGGTGCCGAGCACGTTGACCCTGGCGTCTGCGACCGGGTCGGCGACGCTGCGGCGCACGTCGATCTGGGCGGCCAGGTGGTAGACGACCTCCGGTCGGGCTTCCGCCACCGCCGCGGCCAGCTCGGGCCCGGCGACGTCGACGCCGGCGTGGTGGACCCGGCCGGAGGCGAACGCGTCGGCCAGGTTCTCCAGCCGGCCGGTGGAGGTGTCGTCGACCACCACCACCTCGTGGCCGTCGTGGACCAGGCGGTCCACCAGGGCCGAGCCGATGAAGCCGGCGCCGCCGGTGACCAGGGTGCGCATGCGGGACGCCTTTCGGTCCGATGGGGTCGAGGACGGTCATGGTAACCGCCGGGTGGTCGGGCGGCGAGGACCCTCGCTTGTCCCCGGCCGGTCCGATCGGGCAGGCTCCAACCAGCGATCCGGGGCGGGAGGAGTGCGAGCGTGCAGCAGGAGGCCAGGCCGGGGTCGGTGGCTGCCCGGGTGGTGGCCGCCGCCGGCGGCTGGCTGCTGCCGTACCTGGTGCTCGCCACGGTCGTGGCGGTCGACCTGGTCGCACCCAGGCTGACCGTCGGCGGGTTCGTGGCGCTGGTGCCGCTGCTGGCCAGCCGCCTGTCGACCAGCCGCAGCCAGGTGATCGCCGCCGGGCTGGCGGCGCTGGTGGCCGGGTTCGGGCTCGGCCTGATCACCGGCACCCCGGGCGGCGGCCAGCTCCTCCTGCGGCTGCTGCTGATCGCCCTGGCGACCCTGTTCGCGCTGGTCAACTGGGGTGCCTCGCGGCGGGAGCAGTCGGCGCTGGAGGGGGCGGCCGACACCATCCGGATGGCCGCGTCGCTGGCGGAGGGCCTGGAGCCGGAGGAGGCCTACCAGCTGCTGGCACGGTCGGCCAGGGCCCTGTTCGCCGCCCACGCGGTGGCCGTCTACCGCCGCCAGGACGACCGGATGGTCGCGGTCGCCCACGCCCGCGACCAGGCGATCCCGCCGATGCCGGCCCAGCTCGCCGGCGGCGACGTCCCCGCCGCGTTCGTGACCGTCCCGACCTGGGCGAGCGTCCGCGCCGGCGACGCGGAGGCGCCGATGCTGGAGGCGCGTGGGCTCGGCAGCCTGCTGTGGCTGCCGCTGCTGGACCGGGCCGGCGAGCAGCTCGGGACGATCGTGCTCGCCTGGCGGCAGCGAGACCCGCGCCTGTCGGCCCAGGCGCTGGAGGCGTCCGAGCGGTTCGCCAGCCTTGGGGCGCGGGCCATCTCCGGCTCCGAGCGGGTGCGGGCCCAGGCCGAGGTGCTCGAGCAGGTGCAGGCGCTGCTGCTGGCCACACCGCCGGCCTGGGTGGCGGGGTTCAACGTGGGGGTGCGGTACCGCTCGGCCAGCGGGCTGGCGCAGATCGGCGGGGACTTCTACGACCTGGTCGAGCTGAACGGTCGCGGCCTGGCCTTCATCCTCGCCGACGCCCGCGGCAAGGGCCTGGAGGCCAGCTCGCTGGCCGCGCTCCTCAAGGGCGCGTTCCGCAGCCTGGCGGGGGAGGGCGCCAGCCCGGCCAGGATCCTCGACCGCCTCGACCGGCTGGTCGCCAGGGAGGGCGGCGACGAGGACTTCGTGACCGCCCTGGCGGGGCGGCTGTACCCGACCGGTCGCGTGGTGCTCGCCTCGGCCGGCCACCCGGCCCCGCTCGGCGCGGGCCCGAGGGTGGCGCAGGTGGCGGCGCCGCTCGGGCTCGGCACCCAGGCCGACGAGAGCCAGGGCCAGCTCCGCCCCGGCCAGCGGCTGATCTGCTACACCGACGGGCTGGTGGAGGCGCGCAACGCCGCCGGGGAGTTCCTGGACCGCGCCTGCTTCGAGGAGGTGGCCGCCGACGGCACCCTGCCGGAGGCGCTCGACCACCTGGTCGAGCTGGTCGGCCGGCACGCCGAGGGCCGCCACGACGACGACCTGGCGCTGCTCGGCCTGGAGTACGCCCCCACCGGGTAGCCGGCGGCCCGCTACCCGGCCGGGCTGCTGCGGTCCTGCATCTCCCAGGCGTGGTCGAGGACGTGCCAGGCGACGCGGCGGGCGGCGTAGCGGGGCCGCCAGCCCTTGGGGACCGGCGGCGTCCCGTCGGACGGCTGGCGCAGCACCGCCACGATCGCCTCTCGCAGAGCGGCGATCGCGTCCGGGTCGTCGATGGCGGGTGGGCGGTGCTTGACGCCGAGCCGGCGGGCGTAGCCCGCCTCCGCCCCCAGCACGTGGTCGACCATCTTGTCGCGGTCGCGGCCGCCGCCGCGTGGGCCCGTGCGCAGCTCGGCCGGGGCGCCGGCGACCACCTCGTCGAACAGCGCCCACGCCGCCGTGACCAGCGCGGCCTGGCGCTCGGCGTCGCGGGCGCCGAGCGGCTCGGCGTCGGCGGTGGCCGGCTTCTCCGGGACGCCGAAGTCGGTCGCCCCCGACCCGGGCAGCCGCTCGACCACCCGCCGGGCGTCCCCTGCCCGGGCCGGGAAGGCGATCCCGGCCCGCTCGGCGACCGGCGCGTAGCGCGGGGCGTAGGCGGCCAGCGCCTCCAGCGCCAGCTCCTCGGTCTTGCCGGAGCGGCACCAGCCGGGCCAGTCGAGCGCGCAGGCGAAGGTGCGCTGCCTGCCGAGCTCCAGGTACACGGCGGTGGTCATGCCGTGATCGTCGCACACCATCGCGACCGCCAAACGTCCTGACCGCGCCGACCGGGACGGATAGCATGGCCCCATGAACCTCGAGCTGTCACCGGAGCAGGAGGAGTTCCGCAAGATCGTCCGCGCCTTCGCCGAGGAGGTGGTGGCGCCGAAGGCCGAGGAGATGGACCGGGCCGGGCGGCTCGACCCTGCCGTGCTGGACCAGATGGCCGACATGGGCCTGTTCGGGCTGCCGTTCCCCGAGGAGGTCGGCGGCATGGGCGCCGACTACACCACCCTGTGCCTGGCGATCGAGGAGCTGGCCAGGGTCGACTCCTCGGTGGCGATCACCCTCGAGGCGGCGGTCGGCCTCGGCGCCATGCCGATCTGGCGCTACGGCAACGCCGAGCAGCGCCGCCGCTGGCTGCCGCCGCTGGCCGCCGGCCGGCAGCTGGCCGCCTTCGGCCTGACCGAGCCGGGCGGCGGCTCGGACGCCGGGTCGCTGCGGACCAGGGCCACCCTCGACGGCGACCGGTGGGTGATCGACGGCACCAAGGCGTTCATCACCAATGCCGGGCTCGACCGCTCCGGTCTGGTGGTGCTGGCCGCGGTCACCGGCCGGCGGCCGGACGGCAAGGGGGAGATCAGCAACCTGATCGTGCCGGCCGGCACCCCCGGCTACCGGGTGGGCCGCAGCTACGCCAAGGTCGGCTGGCACGCCTCCGACACCCGCGAGCTGGTCTTCGAGGGGTGCAGGGTGCCGGTGGCCAACACCCTCGGCGAGCGCGGCAGCGGCCTGGCGAACTTCCTGCGCACCCTGGAGGAGGGCCGCATCGCGGTCGCCGCGCTGGCCACCGGCCTCTGCCAGGGCTGCGTCGACGAGTGCACCAGGTACGCCCGGGAGCGGCAGGCGTTCGGCCGCCCGATCGCCGGGTTCCAGGCGATCGCCTTCAAGATCGCCGACATGGAGGTCCGCGCCCACACCTCCCGCCTTGCCTGGCTGCGCGCGGCCGCCAAGCTGGACGCCGGCCAGCCGTTCGGCAGGGAGGCCGCCATCGCCAAGCTGCACGCCTCGGAGGCGGCCGTCACCTCCGCCCGCGAAGCGGTCCAGGTGCACGGCGGCTACGGCTACATCGAGGAGTTCCCCGTCGCCCGCTTCTACCGGGACGCCAAGATCCTGGAGATCGGCGAGGGCACCAGCGAGGTCATGCGCATCCTGATCGCCCGCTCCCTCGGCCTGTGAGCCCAGGTCCTCAGGCCCAGCGGGAGAGGTTGGCCGTGATCTCAGGCACCCGCGCGGCCCAGTAGGCGGCGACGCTGGCCCTGGTCATGGGGACGGCGGGATCCTCCTCCACGTCGTCGAGATAGGCCAGGGATCGAAGCAGCGAGGCGACGAACTCCTCCTGGCCCCGCGGCCGGTACTTGCGGAGGGCCAGCGCGATCCCCTCCTCCACTCGCCGATGGGCATCACGCTCGATGGCCACCAGGTCGAAGTAGTCGCGCAGTTCCCCCCGCTCGCGGACGACCTTCAGCTTCATCGCCAGCAGGTCCCCGACGCCCGCGACACGCACGCCCGCCACCGATGCCGTGGGTTCGACCAGCGGGACCGAGGACGCTTCCAGGATCTGCAGCTTCGCCCCACCCAGGTGGGCGTTCGTCGCCTTATGGGCCAGAAGTTGGCCGAGCCGGGCTCGGCGGGCGTCGATCCCACGGCCTCGCGAGGCCGCCTCGATCGCGTCCGCGGGCATTGCTTCCTGCATCCAGGCGAGCGCCTCGGGATCCTCGGAGCGGAGGATGCGGCCGGCGACCAGGGTAGCGTTCCGGTCCAGACCGAGGCGCCCGAGATCCTCGTTCCAGAACAGATGCCCGAGGCGACGCGGGACGCGGCGCGCAGGATCCCCCGCAGGCCGGTGGGGCAGCACGGTGGTGCTCACCTGCGCCGCCACCGCGAGCCATTCGGGCGAGTCGAAGCGTACCGTCCAGATCGGCCGTTCGCGCACGCGTCCCTCCACGACCCGGATGGCTCGTCGCTCGACGTAGCCGGCCTCCGCAAGGCTCCGCAGTGCTCTGCCGGCCGCGGTCGGACTGAGTCCCGACGCCCGCGCCAGCGCCCGTACCGATGCCACTCCAAGCGGATGGCGACCGAGCGCCGCGAGGGCCATCACGTCTTCCCTGCGAAGTCCGGGGACAGGTGGCGCCCAGCCCCAGCGCTGGCGCAGCTCCTCGACCGCGTGCAGGTCGAACATCGTGCGGTTCCCGCGCGAACTGGTTCGTACCATGCCGCTCCTGGCGGCGCGCAGCACCCGAGGTACCGACGTTCCCAGCAACCGGGCCACATCTCCGGACGTATGAAGTCTGTCCATATCGTAATGATACGCCTCGCCGAGGCTGGTGCGCAGCGGCACTAGTCGCCGGTGGCGGAGAAGTGCATGCGGTCGGTGGGGGAGCGCCAGGTGCCGCCCCAGGTCCAGCCGATGGCGGCGAACGCCCTGGTGAC
>DASYRU010000415.1:0-5936 GCA_036004165.1 Actinomycetota bacterium | reverse complement strand
GCGCAGCGGCCCGGACATGTCGGGCCAGTCGATCGGCGGCCCGGCGTGCAGGAAGGTGCGCGAGTCCAGCCCAGGCAGGTGGTCGGCGGCCCGGCCGATGCCGACCACCCGCGGCGCCGCCTCCTGCAGGCGGGCGACCGCGCGGTCGTTGGCGTCGGCGACCGCGGCCTCGTGCGCGGCCAGCCGCCCCAGCGCCTCCTCGGCCCCGGCGGCCGGCGGCCGCCAGTCGACCCGCCGCACCGGGACCTGCTGCCGCTCCAGTTCCCCGGCGAACAGCTCCACCCCGGCGTTGGCGGCCCGGATCGGCCGGCCCAGCAGCCCCGTCACGGCCCGGCCCCCTGATCGTCGCCGCCCGCGGCGGTGGGGGAGCCTGGCCCGGCGTCCGGACCGTCGCCGCCCGCGGCGGTGGGGGAGCCTGGCCTGGCCCCCTGGCCGAGGCCGGCGGCGGCGAGGGCGAGGCGGGCGGCGCGGGCGCTCGAGCGGGTGACCAGGGCGCCGGCGTCGCGCAGGGCGGCCGCCTGCGCGTCCAGCCCCTGCGGGTCGCCGTCGGCGCCGCACAGCGACACCACCACCGAGAGGCCGCCGGGGCGGGCGGCCAGCGCCGCATCGACCAGCGGCGCGAGCTGCCCCGCCGGGTCGGGGTGGGCGCCGTAGCCGAGCACCACGTCAAGCACCAGCACCCCCGCCTCCGGGTCGGCCGCCTCGCGCTGGAAGCGCTCGGCCCGCAGCGACGGGTCGATCATCGGGTGGGCACGGCCCTCGGTCATGGCGTCGTCGCCGAAGTCGACGAAGGTGTGTCCCTGGCTGCGGGCCGGGTCGGCCAGGCGCCACTCGGGCCGCAGCGGGATGTTGGAGTCGACCCGCCCGGCCGCCTCGGCGACCACCGCCATCGCCTCGTAGCAGAGCGTCCCGCCGCTGAACATCCCACGGATCGCGCCGGGGGTGACGGCGGGCGGGCCGGCGGCCGTGCCTGGCAGGGTGGCGCCGTGGCGTCCCGCCGCCCAGGCGGCCGCCGCCTCAAGGGAGCCGGCCATGGCCCCGCCGGGCGGCGCCGGCGCGCCGCCGGCCATCCCCGGGAACGCGAGCACGGCCGGCTTGCCGGTGGCGGCCGCCGCGGCCGCGACCCGCTCGGCGACCTCTGGGTCCGGCGGCTTGGAGATCACCACGATCGTCCCGGTCGCCTCGTCGGCGGCCAGCAACTCCAGCGCCCGCAGGGTCATGCTGCCGCCGACGGCCGGCGACAGGTCGCGGCCGCCCACCCCGACCGCGTGGGAGATGCCGACCCCCGCCCAGTCCAGCAGGCAGGTGACCTCCTGGATGCCGGTCCCCGACGCGCCCACCACCCCGACCGGCCCGCGCCGCACCGCGTTGGCGAAACCGAGCCCGACCCCGTCGAGGATCGCGGTGCCGCAGTCGGCCCCCATGAACAGCAGCCCCCGCTCGGCGGCGCGCCGCTTGAACGCCGCCTCCTCGGCGACCTGGAGCCCGTCGGAGAAGCAGAACACGTGCAGGCCGGCCTGCAGCGCCTGCGCCGCCTCGTAGGCCAGGTGGCGTCCGGGGACCGACAGGACCGCCAGGTTCAGGTCCGGGTCGCGCCTGGCCGCCGCCCGCAGCGACCGCGGCAGGGCGGCCGCCCGACCCGGCGCGCCGTCCCCGCCTGGCCGGCCCTGGCCGGCCAGCAGCTCCCCGATCCGCTCCACCGCCCGCCCGGCCGCCTCCTCGTCGTCGGCCCGGACCGCCACCACCAGGTCGCCGGGGCCGAGCTGCCCGGCGTCGAACCGGAACCCCTGCCTGGCGAGCAGCTCCAGGTTGACCGGGGTGGCGGCGACCGCGGACGCCGCCTGGACCCCCGGCAGCTCTCCGGCCTGGCGGGACACCTGCATCAGGGTCACCGAGTCGTGGTAGACGCCCCTTTGGACGACCACCCGCTCGAGCATGGCGTCGACCTCCTCATCGGCCCCCCGTGGGCGTCGGGCGGAGCGTATCCAGGACGCGCCGCTGGCGGGAAGTACGTAGGTGACGGCCGCCGGGCCGCCGCCGGATGCGCCCCGAATGCCGCTGGGGCTTGGATCGGGTAGCCGCCGGTTGGTCCGGTTCCTCCTGCGCCCTTCTGCGTAGCGACGGCGCGGGCGGCGCTGGCCGCATACCGAGCCCCGCTGGTCCGCTCTCCCGATTTTGCGGCTCCGGCAATTGCGCGAGCCTTTTCCTGCAAACAGGGGATCGGCGTCGGGGGGAAATTCGTGAGGAAGCTCATCGTCGTTGCGGTCCTGCTCGGCGTCGCCGCCGCGCCGGCGCAGGCGCTGGCCCAGCCCCGCTGGTACCGGCCCGCCGGCAAGACCCAGGTCACCATCTACGTCGAGAGGACCCGGGTCGGCGCCACCAACTGGTCGTACATCAAGCGGGCAGGGGCCGAATGGAGCCGGAGCAGCCGGGTCGCGGTCGTGTTCGTCGGCAGGTGCAAAAGCAGGCTCTACTGCGTCAAGGTCTACGAGGGCCGCTGGAGCAAGCGGATGGCCGGCTGGACGACCCTCAACTACGACCCCAGGACCAACTACGCCTGGTACGGGTCGATCCACCTGAACAACCGCTACCTGACCAGCTCGGCGGCGCGGCGCAAGACCGCCTGCCACGAGCTCGGCCACGCCGTCGGCCTCCGCCACCGCACCATCGGCAGGACCTGCATGCGCGACGGCTTCGGCACCATGTACGGCCACCCCGACTTCCTCGACTACCGCCACCTCGCCAGGCTCTACGCCCGCCGCTGAGCCGGTCCCGCCGCGCTCACGGCGGCGATGCCGATTCCCTGCCCGCCCCGCGACGAGTAGCCGCCCAGGTAGATCACCGGGGGGTCGGGACTCCCCGTTGCTGGGCCTCGCGCAGCAGGCTGGCGAGCGCGTCCTGGTCCACGTCGCCGAGGCGCCTGAAGCGGATGCAGCTCTTGCCGATCGACGCCTTGGGGAGCCGGTCGCTGTAGGTGTCGGCGAGCATCCGGCCGTCGTCGGTGGTGGCCATCACGTACAGCGAGATGTAGTTCTTGTTGCTGGCGAGGCCGACCAGCATCCAGTCGCCCTCGCGCCCGGTCGCGTACCGGTAGTGGTACTTCCCGTAGCCGAGCATGCCGAACTCCATCGTCGGCTCGAGCCGCGGCGCCGACCGCCGGATCAGCTCGTGGAGCGCGCGGATCTCGCCGCGGCGCGGCTCGGTCAGCCGTTCGATGTACTCGTCGTGGGTCGCGGCGTCCGACTTGCCCTGCATGGCCATCCCTCCGGCGCTCGGCCCCGGCGGTCACGCCCGTAAGGCTACCGCGCGGCTAGGACGGCGCGTCGTCGGCGACGGCGACCCGGTTGCGCCCTGCCTCCTTGGCCTCGTACAGGGCGGCGTCGGCCTGCTTGAGGAGGTCCTCCACGGTGGTCGTCTGGCCGGGCCGGAAGCCGGCGATCCCGAAGCTCATCGTCACCACGCCGCCGGGTCCGCGGCCGGGGTGGGGGATGGCCAGCTGCTCCACCGACGCTCGGACGCGCTCGACGGCGGCCCGCGCGGTCTGCAGGCTCTGCTCCGGCAGCACCAGCACGAACTCCTCGCCGCCGTAGCGGTAGACGCCGTCGCTCGCCCGCACCTCCGCGGCGAGCTTGGCGGCCACCGCCCGCAGCGCCTCGTCGCCGGCCTGGTGGCCGAGCGTGTCGTTGTAGGTCTTGAAGTGGTCGACGTCGCAGATGGCCACGCAGTAGGGGCGGCCGTAGCGCTGGCTGCGGGCGTCCAGCATCCTGAGGTCCTCCTCCAGCGACCGCCGGTTGGCCAGCTGGGTGAGAGCGTCGGTGCGGGCCAGCTTGGCCAGCTCGGCGCGGTAGCGGCCGAGCTCGGCGTGCAGGGCGGTCACCCGTTCGGCGGCGATCAGCTTGGCCTGCAGGTCGAACGGCTCCACCGGCTTGACGAGGTAGTCGTCGGCGCCGGCCTCCATGCCGCGGACGACGTCCTCGCGGTCGCCCAGCATGGTGGCCAGGATGATGTAGGTGTAGCCCGCGTGCGCGTCGGCCCGGACCCGCCGGCACAGCTCCAGGCCGTCGGCTCCCGGCATCAGCAGGTCGGTGATGAGCACGTCGGGCCGGTCGTCGTCGAAGTGGCGCCAGGCCTCCTCGCCGTCGGAGGCCGCGACCCATCGGTGCCCCAACCGCTCCACCGCGGCCTGCACGACGAGCCGGGAGACCAGCTCGTCGTCGACCACCAGGATCTTCACCTCACCGCCTTGGCACCACGGCGTCGAGGGCGCTGCGGACCCGCTGGAACTCCTCGTCGAGGCTCCGCAGCAGGGCGGGCGCGTCCGCCAGGGTGCCGGCGCGGGCGAGCGCCTCCAGCTCCTGGCAGAGGCCGACGATGCCGGCGCTTCCCAGCGTCGCGGCGGCGCCCTTGAGGTGGTGGGCGGCGTCGTGGACGGCGTACGGATCGCCGCGTTCCACGGCCGCGTGCAGGCCGGCGAGGTCGGCGGGCGCCTCCGCCAGGAAGGCGCCGACCAGCATGCCCAGCAGGGGCGGGTCGTCGCCGCCGGCGTCGAGCTCGCCGAAGGCGGCAAGGCGGCGGTGGTCGAGCACCGCATCGGCGGGCAGCCAGCGGGACAGGGTCGCCGCCAGCTCGTCCACCAGCACGGGCTTGGTGATGTAGTCGTCGAGGCCGGCGGCCAGGCACCGCTCCCGGTCCTCGCCGGAGGCGCTCATGGCGATGATCGGGGTGCGGCGGGCGGCGCCCTCGCGCCGGCGGATCTCGGCGGCGGCCTGGAAGCCGTCGATGTCGGGAAGCTGGCAGTCCATCAGCACCACCCCGTAGGCGCCTCTGGCGGCCTTCTCCACCGCCTCCAGGCCGCCCGTCGCCACGTCGGCGCGGAAGCCGAGCCTGGTCAGCAGGCGGACGGCCACCACCCGGCTGAGCTCGTCGTCCTCGACCACCAGGACGTGACCGCGATCTCCGATCGTCCACCTCCGCGGAGTTTGCCTGTGTAGTGGCTATCGGCGGCGAAGGCGGCGTGCTTGACGGCCGGCGGCCCTTGTCAGTTCCCGCGCAGCGCCCGTTCCCGCTCTTCGGCGAAGGTGTCCAGCAGCCCCAGCAGCTCCCTGACGTCAAGCGGCTTGGTGAGGAACGCGCGGGCGCCCTGCTCCAGCAGCTGCCTGATCAGGCTCGGCCTGGCGTCGGCGCTGAGGATCACCACCGGGATGTCGGCCGTGCGCGGGTCGGCGTGGAGGCGGCCGAGCACCTCCTGGCCTGGCATGTCGGGCAGGTGCAGGTCCAGCAGCACCAGGTCGGGGTGGTGCTCGCCGGCCAGGTCGAGGCCGAGCTGGGGCCGCATGGCCGAGATCAGCTTGACGCCCTGCCGGCGGCTCAGCACCCGCTCGACCAGCTGCAGGTTGGACAGGTTGTCCTCGATGTACAGCACGGTCAGGCCCGGCCCCGCCCGGTCGGGCTCGGCCTGCGGCGCCGGCTCCGCCTGCTGCTGGCGTTCGGCGCGCTGCACCGGTCCCTCGGTGAGCGGCAGCTCCACCCAGAAGGTGCTGCCCTGGTCGACCGCGCTCTCCACCTGGAGGGTGCCGCCCATCGCCTCGGCCAGACGCTTGGACAGCGGCAGGCCAAGGCCGGTGCCTTCGATCGAGCCCTGCTCGTCGGACAGCCGCTCGAACGGCACGAACAGCCGCTGGATCGCGTCCGGCGGGATCCCCGGGCCGGTATCGGTCACCTTGATCCGCAGCCGCCCGCCGTCCACCTGGTCGCAGGCCAGGTGCACGCTGCCGCCCTCGCGGTTGTACTTGACCGCGTTGGAGAGCAGGTTCAGCACGATCTGCTTGAGCCGCTGGCGGTCGCCGAGGATGTGGGTGGCGCACGACGGCGTGGGGCTGGCCAGCAGGATGCCGTGCTGGTCGGCCAGCGGCCGGATCAGGCTGACGCCCTCCGCC
>DASYRU010000414.1:0-10159 GCA_036004165.1 Actinomycetota bacterium | reverse complement strand
CTGGTCGCCGCCGGGACCGAGGTGGTGGTGCTGGAGGCACGCGAACGGGTCGGCGGCCGCACGCTCACCCTGCCGGCCGCCGACGGCACCCTGATCGACCATGGGGCGCAATGGATCGGGCCGACCCAGCACCGGATCGCGGCCCTTGCCGCCAGCGTCGGCGTCACCACCTATCCGAGCTGGGACCGCGGGCGCAACCTCCAGGTCCGCGACGGCCGAGCCGTCCGCTACGACGGCCCGCTGCCCGACAGTGACCCGGCCACCGCGGTCGCCATGGGCCAGGCGATCCGCGAGCTGGACGCGATGGCCGCCGAGGTGCCGCTGGAGCGGCCTTGGACCGCCGCGCAGGCGTTGGCCTGGGACTCGCAGACGGTGGAGAGCTGGCTGCAGGCCCGCGTCGCGGTCGAGGGCGCCGCTGCCTGGCTGCGCGCCGCCGTGCGCGGGACCTTCGCCGCCGAGCCGCGCGACCTGTCCCTGCTCCACGCCCTGTTCGTCATCGGCTCGGCGGACGGCCTCGCCCGGCTGCTCAGCACCGCCGGCGGCGCCCAGGAGCGCCGCTTCCACCAGGGCGCCCAGGCGATCCCGGTCCGCCTCGCCGAGGCGCTCGGCGAGCGGGTGGTGCTCGGCGCTCCTGCCCTGGTCGTCCACCACGACCGCCACGGCGTCCGGGTCGAGGCGGGCGAGCACCACACCGTGACCGCCAAGCGGGCGATCCTCGCCGTCCCGCCCGTGCTGGCCGGCCGCCTCGCCTACCGGCCGCCGCTGCCCGGATGGCGCAGCCAGCTCACCCAGCGGGTGCCGATGGGCAGCGTCATCAAGGTCCACGCCCTGTACGAGCGGCCGTTCTGGCGCGACCAGGGCCTGTCCGGCTTCGCCGTCGGCGACCGCGGGCCGGTCGGCTACGCCTTCGACAACTCCCCCGACAGCGGGTCGCCCGGCGTGCTGGTCGCCTTCATCGAGGGGGAGCAGGCTCGAGTCTGGGGGCGCCGCAGCCCGGCGGAACGCCGCGTGGCGGTGCTCGACGCGCTCGCCGGCTTCTTCGGGGAGCCGGCGCGGCAGCCGCGCGAGCTGCTGGAACGCTGCTGGGCCGACGAGGAGTACAGCGGTGGCTGCTACGGCGGCTACTTCCCGCCAGGGGTGTGGACCTCCTACGGGGAGGCCCTGCGGGCGCCCGTCGGCCGGCTGCACTGGGCGGGCACGGAGACCGCGACCGTCTGGGCCACCTACATGGACGGCGCCGTGCAGTCCGGCGAGCGGGCCGCCACGGAGATCCTCCAGGCCCTTGCTTAGGCGGGACGGAAGTGGTCGAAGGCGAGGCCGGCCAGCGGGCGGGGGCCGGCGGGGGTCAGGCGGACGCGGCGGTGCGGTGCAGCGGTGAAGCGGCCGCAGTCCAGCACGCCGCCGAGGTCGGCGGTCGGGGGCAGGGCGGCGGCCAGCAGGTAGTCCTCGCCCCCGCCCAGGGCCAGCTCCGCCGGGTCGCGGCCGAGCAGCGCGGCCGCCTCGGCGACCCCTGGCGCGAGCGGCACGGCGGCGTCGTGGAGCTCGATCCCCAGCCCGGACGCCTCGGCGAGGTGGAGGGCGTCGCCGGCCAGGCCGTCGGACAGGTCGATCATGGCGGTCGCTCCGGCGTGCGCCAGCCGCATCCCCGTCGCCAGCTCCGGGCGGGGGCGGCGGTGGGCGGCGGCAAGGCCGGGGAAGCGGCCGAGCAGCTCCCTGGCCGGCCGGTCGTCCCGTTCGAGCAGGGCCAGCCCGGCGGCGGCGGCCCCGAGCGGGCCGCTGACCACCAGCCGGTCCCCTGGCCTGGCGCCCGCCCTGGTGACCGCCCGGTCCGCCTCGCCGAGCGCGGTGACCGCCAGCGAGAGGGCCGGACCGCCCGAGGTGTCGCCGCCGACCAGGGCGACGGCGAACGCCTCGCAGGCCTCGCCGATCCCGGCGTAGAGGCGCTGGAGCAGGGTCAGCGAGGCCTGGTCGGGCACGGTCAGGGCGACCAGCAGCCAGCGGGCCGCGGCGCCCATGGCAGCCAGGTCGGAGAGGTTGACGGCGACCGCCTTCCAGCCCCAGTCCTCCGGCTCGGAGAAGGCGCTGCCGAAATGGCGTCCCTCCACCAGCACATCGGTGGTGACCACCAGGCGGCGCCCGTGGGTGGGCCGCAGCACGGCGGCGTCGTCACCGACGCCGACCTCCACCCCCCCGTCGGGTGCGGTCCCGAGACCTCCGGTGAGCCGGGCGATCAGCCCGAACTCGCCGAGCTCGGCCAGCTCCCTGCTGACCGGCGTCAGGTCACCGCCTTGACGATGGCCTCGTCGAGGCCGGGGAACTCCGCCAGGAAGCGTGCCCGCTCGGCCTTGAGCCGCTCGACCCGGCGGCGGTACTCGTCGATGCGTCCCTGGCGCTCGTAGAGCCGGCGCGGCTGCAGCAGCTCGAGGTCGTCGATGCCCGGTACCTCCGCGGCGACCTGGTAGCCGAAGTCGGAGTCCTCGTCCCAGGTGGTGGTGCTCTCGGCGATCGCCCGCACGATCGCCGAGGAGTGCGGGATGCGGATCTTCTTGGAGCGGTCGTCGCCGTCGGAGCCGCCGACCCGACCGGTGTTGAGCAGGAACACCTCCAGCCGGTGGGTGTCGAGCAGCTCGGCCAGGCGGTTGCCCTGCTGCTCGTGCAGCAGCGGGAAGAAGGGGTTGGTGCCAGGCACCCGCAGGGCCTTGCCCTCCTCGTCCTTGCCGCCGGCCGAGGTGCCCTGGGTCTCGCCGAGCATGAAGTAGCCGGCCGCCTGCTCGATGTTGAGCTTGGCCACGCCGGGGATGAGGTTGTCGTTGCGGTTCAGGATCAGCAGGAAGGAGGCGGGCGGCACCCGGTCGGCCGGCCAGTTGTCGATCGAGCGCATGTTGAACACCGCCCGCCCGTTCTGGGTGTAGCTGGTGTCGAAGAAGTCGATCTGGTCGCCGTGCTGGGAGACGTTCTCCAGGTAGGCGTCCGGCTTGGTGACCGCTCCGTGGATGGTGGGCTCGTCGGTGGCGGAGAGGGCGAACGTCTTGGCGAAGCAGCCGTCCTCGGTGGAGACCACCTCGCCGCCGGGGAACAGGCCGATGAAGTCGTCCTGGACCGGTCGGGAGCGGTTCTGCCTGGTGAACGTGGTGGTCGTCTTGCCGGTCCCCGAGAGGCCGACGATCAGCATGGTCTTCTCGCCGCCCGGCGTCGGGATGACCTTGCAGCCGGCGTGCATCGCCAGCCCGCCGCCCTCGTAGACCCTGCGGTTCCACATCCGCAGGCCGCCCTTTTTCGACTCGCCGAAATAGTCGGAG
This sequence comes from Actinomycetota bacterium, assembly GCA_036004165.1. Taxonomy (GTDB): domain Bacteria; phylum Actinomycetota; class CALGFH01; order CALGFH01; family CALGFH01; genus CALGFH01. Next base: position 6,860 of record DASYRU010000414.1, on the reverse strand, counting down.
TTGAGGACCCGGGTGACGCCGGCGTCCAGGTCGACCGCGACCACGCGGTCGTTGGGATAGCCGGGCATGGCCAGGGTGGGGGTGTAGACGATGGTGATCTCCGGCTCGTGGCGGGCGTCGCCGTCGACCGGGTCGTAGTACAGGAACCGCTGCATCCCTGCGATGTTGGCGTTGGCCCGCTCGATGATCAGGCGCGCCGGCGTCCGGTAGGGCCCGCCGTGGCCGATGAAGCCGTCCACCACGACCATGTCCTGGCCGCGGATGTACTCGTCCTGGACGGCGGCCAAGCGCGCCCCCTCCTCGCGGCCGATGGTCTGGTGGCTGTGCCGCTCCGGCCGGTCGGTCACCACGTAGGTCGAGCTGGTGGAGCGGGACACCACCCTGGTCTGCACGTTCACGTTGCCATAGCGGGTCTGGCGCGCCTGCGGCATGGCGTCGGTGTACTCGCGCAGCTCCGCCTCGGTGGGGTGGAACGCGATCGATCTGGCGGCGACGCCCAGGTCAGGCGGTGGCGTGCTCGGCATCGTAGGCCCTCCAGCGGTCAGCGCGTATGGCGGCGGAACCAGTCTAGCGGGGGGTCTCAGACCCGGGGGCTGTCGCCCTCGGCGACCCGCGCCAGCAGGCGCAGCACCTCGTCGTCGGTGACCTGCGGAAAGCGCAGGTAGGCCTGGCCGACCGCGAGGTAGGGATCGGGGGTCTGCAGCACCACCACCTGGTCGACCACCGTCCCCAGCCGCTCCTCGAGCTCGGCCGGTCCGACCGGCACGGCCAGCAGCACCCGCGCCGCCCCAGCCCGTCGGGTGAAGCGGGCGGCCGCCACGCAGGTCCAGCCGGTGGCCACCCCGTCGTCGACCAGCACAGCGGTGCGGCCGGCCAGGTCCAGCGGGGGCAGCCCCTGCCGGTAGGTGGCGGTCCGCCGCTCGACCTCGGCGGTCTGGCGGGCGACCTCGGCCCGCACGGCGGTCATGTCGAGGCCGAGCCGCCGGATGGCCGGCTCGTCGATCGCCTCGACGCCCTCGGCGACCGCGCCGACCGCCAGCTCCGGGTTGCCGGGAGCGCCGACCTTGCGGGGCACCACCACGTCGAGGGGGGCGTGCAACCGGGCCGCGACGCGGGCGGCCACCACCACCCCGCCACGGGGGATGGCGAGCACCACCAGGGGCGGCCGGACGCGTCTGGCCAGGACGTCGGCCAGCCGCTCGCCGGCCTCGACCCGGTCGGTGAATCGCCGTAGCCGTGCCGCGGTCCCGCTCCAGTTCGAGGTGCCATGGCGTCGGGTCACGGTTCAGGATAGCCTTCCCTTGCTCCTTCGTGAAAGCGTAGGCAATCTGTGCTAATTGATCCTTGGCATGCCTGGTAGCCGCGTGTACCATGCGCAGACCCTTCGACCCCCGGGACGGCCGTGGCCATCCGGGCGTCTCGTCAGATCGGCGGCTCGGGCACAGCCGGCATGCCGTACGCTGGCGGCGGCGGTATCGCGCAGCCGGCACGGCATGCCTCAAGGAGGTCGGTGCTTGTGGTGACGGCATACATCCTGATCCAGACCGAGGTCGGCAAGGCGGCGCAGGTCGCCAAGGAGATCGCCGAGATCAAGGGCGTGCAGCAGGCTGAGGACGTCACCGGCCCCTACGACGTGATCGTCCGCGCCGAGGCGCGCAACGTCGACGACCTGGGCAAGCTGGTGGTCGCCAGGGTGCAGGCCGTGGACGGGATCACCAGGACGCTCACCTGCCCGGTGGTGCACCTCTAAGGGAGGGCGGCGACCACCCAGTCGATCGCGCGGGTGAGGGTGTCCAGGTCAGCGGGGTCGACGGCCGGGAACATCGCGATCCGGAGCTGGTTGCGGCCGAGCTTGCGGTATGGCTCGGTGTCGAGGATGCCGTTGGCGCGCAGCACCCTCGAGACCGCGGCCGCGTCCACGGCCGGGTCGAGGTCGACGGTGGCGACCGTGGGGCTGCGCTCGGCCGGGTCGGCCACGAACGGGGTCGCGTAGGCGCTGGCCTCCGCCCAGCCGTAGACGATCCCGGCCGACTCCTGGCAGCGTTTGGCCCCCCAGGCCAGCCCGCCCTGCCGGTTCAGCCAGTCGAGCTGGTGCAGCAGCAGGAACAGGGTGGCGAGCGCCGGGGTGTTGAGCGTCTGCTCGGCACGGGACCGCTCGAGGGCGACCGCCAGGCTGAGCGTCGCCGGCATCCAGCGGTCGGCGGCGATCGTCTCGGCCCGCCGGATCGCCGCCGGTGACAGCAGCGCCAGCCAGAGGCCGCCGTCGGCGGCGAAGGACTTCTGCGGCGCGAAGTAGTAGACGTCGAACTCGCGCGGGTCGACCGGCAGGCCGCCGGCCGCCGAGGTGCCGTCCACGCAGACCAGGCCGCCGGCGCCCGCCGGTCGCCGCACCGGCATGGCCACCCCGGTGGAGGTCTCGTTGTGGGTGAGGGCGTACAGGTCGACCGCCGGGTCGGCGCGCGGCTCCGGGTGGGTGCCGTAGGGGCTGGCCAGCACCTGCGGCTCCGCCAGGTGGGGGGCGGCGGCCGCGGCGGCCGAGAACTTCGCGGAGAACTCGCCGAACACCAGGTGCTGGCTCTGCCGCTGGATGAGGGAGAAGACCGCCAGGTCCCAGAACAGGGTCGAGCCGCCGTTGCCCAACGCGACCTCGTACCCGTCCGGCAGGTCGAACAGCTCCGCCAGCCCGGCGCGGATCCGGGCCACCACCGAGCGGACGCCGTCCTGGCGGTGGCTGGTCCCAAGATAGGTGGGGGCCGCGGCGGCGAGGGCGGCCACCGCCTCCGGTCGCACCTTCGACGGGCCGCTGCCGAAGCGCCCGTCGCGGGGCCGCAGCTGGCTCGGCAGGATCGGGCTGGCGTTCCCTGCGGTCATGGGCCCACTCTATCCTCGCCAGCGAAGCCGAGAGGGCCAGCCAGGAGGCAGCCGTGCCGAGGATCTCCCGCCGCGTCGCCGCGATCGCCGAGTCGGCCACCCTCGCGGTCGACACCAGGGCCAAGGCCCTCAAGGCGGCCGGCGAGGACGTCATCGGCTTCGGCGCCGGCGAGCCCGACTTCCCCACCCCCGACCACGTCGTCGAGGCGGCCGCGGCCGCCTGCCACCTGCCGCGGTTCCACCACTACACGCCCACCGCCGGGCTGCCGGAGCTGCGGGCGGCGATCGCGGCCAAGACCGCCAGGGATTCCGGGCTGCGGGTGGAGGCGAGCCAGGTGCTGGTCACCAACGGCGGCAAGCACGCCCTGTTCCAGGCGTTCGCGACCCTGCTCGACCCCGGCGACGAGGTGCTGCTGCCAGCCCCCTACTGGGTCACCTACCCTGAGGCGATCGCCCTGGCCGGCGGCGTACCGGTGGTGGTGCCGACCGGCGCCGCCAGCGGCTTCCGGGCCGGCGTCGAGCAGCTGGAGGCGGCCGCCACGACCCGGACCAAGCTGCTGGTGTTCGTCTCCCCCTCCAACCCGACCGGGGCCGTGTACCCGCCGGAGGAGGTGGCGGCGATCGGGCGGTGGGCGGCCGCGCGGGGACTGTGGGTGCTGACCGACGAGATCTACGAGCACCTGGTCTACGGGGAGGCGCGCTTCACCTCCCTGCCGGTGGTGGTCCCCGAGCTGGGCGACCGCTGGGTGGTGGTCAACGGGGTGGCCAAGACCTACGCGATGACGGGCTGGCGGGTCGGCTGGCTGCTCGGGCCCTCCGACGTGGTCGCCGCGGCCACCAATCTCCAGTCGCACGCCACCTCCAACGTCGGCAACGTGGCGCAGGCGGCGGCGCTGGCCGCCGTCTCCGGCGACCTGCTGGCGGCGGCCGAGATGCGGGCCGCCTTCGACCGCCGCCGGCGGCGCATGCTCGAGCTGCTGCGGGCGATCCCCGGGGTGACCTGCGTCGAGCCGCAGGGGGCCTTCTACGCCTTCCCGTCCCTGCAGGGCGTGCTCGGCCGCGAGCTGCGCGGCCGGCGGCCGACGACCACCCTGGAGCTGGCCGAGCTGATCCTCGAGGAGGCCAAAGTCGCGATCGTGCCCGGCGAGGCGTTCGGCGCGCCCGGCTACGCCCGCCTCTCCTACGCCCTCGGCGACGACGACCTGGTCGAGGGCGTCACCCGCATCGCCAAGCTGCTCGCCGAGGCCCGCCCGGCCTCATGAGGCGCCGGCGAGCGGGACCTCGACGGCGGCGAGGTCGGCGCCGTCCTGGTCCTGGACGGTGATCGTGAGGGTGTTGGCCTCGGACGGCGGGGCCGGCTGGAAGCTCAGGTGGTAGATGCGCAGCAGCGGGTCACCGGCGGAGCCTCCGCCGACCAGCTGGTAGGCCGTGTCGAGGTCGTCGCCGATCCGCCAGCGGATGGGGAGGTCGACCAGTGGGGGTGCCTCCGCTGGCTCCGCCGGTAGCAGCGCGTAGCGGAGGTGGACCCAGCCCGACCACACCTCCAGCGAGATCAGCACCACCCGGTAGCCGCCACGCCGGACGAGCTCGCGGACCAGTGGGACCACCCGGACCAGCTCGGCCGGCTGCTGCGCCCTGAACGCCGGCCCGCCGGCGACGGCCGGCGGCATGTCCTGCAGGACGACGCGCTCCTGCGCCGGTGGCTCGCCGGCCTCGACGGCCTCGCCGGACAGCAGCGTGATCACCTGTCCGCGCACCCGTGCCAGGTCGGCCCCGAGCGTGACCAGCACCTGGGCGGCCACGCCCTCGCCCTCGCGGATCAGGCCGAGCAGGATGTGCTCGGTGCCGATGTAGCTGTGGCTCAGCTGCAGCGCCTCCCGCAGGGAGAGCTCCAGGACCTTCTTGGCCCGCGGGGTGAACGGGATGCGGCCGGCAGGCGGCTCGGAGCCACGGCCGATGATCTCCTCGACCTCCGCCCGCACGACCTCCAGCCTGATGCCGAGCGCCTCGAGGGCTCTGGCGGCGATCCCCTCGCCCTCGTGGATCAGGCCGAGCAGGAGGTGCTCGGTGCCGATGTAGTTGTGGTTGAGGCGCCCGGCCTCCTCCTGGGCGAGCACCACCACCCGCCTGGCCCGGTCGGTGAAGCGCTCGAACATCGGCCGGCTCAGCGCTTCCTCGCCCGGTGGCGCTCGACGGCCAGGTCGACCAGGCGGGCGACCAGGTCGGGGTAGGCGAGGCCGGAGGCGGCCCACAGCATCGGGAACATGCTCTTGGGCGTGAACCCGGGGATGGTGTTGACCTCGTTGAGCAGCACCCGCCCGGTGGCCTCCTCGTAGAAGCAGTCGACCCTGGCCAGCCCCTCGCAGTCCAGCGCCACGAAGGCCCGCAGCGACAGCTCGCGGACCCGGGCCTTGACCTCGTCGGGGACGGGCGCCGGGATCTCCAGCTTGAGCGACTCGTCCAGGTACTTGGCCTCGAAGTCGTAGAACTCGCGGCCGGGGACGACCTCGCCGACCACGCTGGCCTCGGGGGCGTCGTTGCCGATCACGCCGCACTCCAGCTCGCGGGCGGCGATGCCCTGCTCGACCAGCGCCTTGGCGTCGTGGGCGAAGGCGGCGGCCAGCCCGCCGGCCAGCTCGTCGGGCTTCTTGACCTTGGTGATGCCGATGGAGGAGCCGAGCCGGGCGGGCTTGGTGAACACCGGCCAGCCGAGCCGCTCGGCGACCTCGGCGGCGACCCGGTCGGGCTCGGTGTCCCAGGCGCGCTCGTGGACCACCAGGTAGGGCGCCTGCGGCAGGCCGGCCTGGGCCAGCACCACCTTGGCCATGGCCTTGTCCATGGCCAGGGCGGAGGCCAGCACGCCGCTGCCGACGTACGGCAGGTCGGCCAGCTCGAACAGGCCCTGGACGGTGCCGTCCTCGCCGTAGGGGCCGTGCAGGATCGGGAAGACGATGTCGACGCGGCCGAGCCCCGGCGCGGTGAGGGCGGCGGCCCGCTCGGGGCGCAGGGCGATCTCGGTGCCGGCGGCCTCGACCTCCGGCAGGGTCCCCTCGGGGGGGTTGAGCTCCAGCGGCGACCGCGCCGGCAGCAGCCAGGCGCCCTGCTGGGTGATGCCGATCGGCACCGCCTCGAACCGTTCGGGGTCCAGCGCCTCCATCACCGAGCGGGCCGAGACCACCGAGATCTGGTGCTCCGCGGAGCGGCCCCCGTACAGGATCGCCAGCCGGAGCTTCATGCCCGCTCCAGCGCCTGGGTGAAGTCCTCGGCCAGGTCGGGGCCGTCCTCCAGGCCGACCGAGACCCGCACCATGCCGGCGCCGATGCCGGCGGCCGCGAGGGCGTCGGCGTCGAGCTGGCGGTGGGTGGTGGAGGCGGGGTGGGTCACCAGCGTCTCCAGCCCGCCGAGCGACGGCGCCAGCGCGGCCACCCGGGTCGCCTCGATGAAGCGGCGCCCGGCGTCGCGGCCGCCGGCCAGGTCGAAGGAGAGCAGGCCGGGGTCGCCGTCCAGCAGCTTGGAGGCCAGCCGGTGGGTCGGGTGGGTGGGCAGCCCCGGCCAGTAGACCCGCTCCACCTTGGGGTGGGCGTCCAGCAGCCCGGCGAGCAGGCGGGCGTTGTCGCCGTGGCGGCGCATGCGCAGCGCCAGCGTCTTGACCCCGCGCAGCACCAGCCAGGCGGCGAACGGGTCGGCGCTGGCGCCCAGGTCCAGCAGCTCCCGCCAGGCCGCGGCGTGCCGCTCCGGGTCGGCGAACAGGGCGATCCCGCCGACGACGTCGTTGTGGCCGCCGAGGTACTTGGTGGCCGAGTGGACCACCACCGCGGCGCCGTGCTCGATCGGGCGGCACAGGTAGGGGGAGGCGACGGTGTTGTCGACCACCAGCGGCACGCCGGCGTCGGCCGCCACCCCGGCCAGGCCGGGCAGGTCGGCGACGGTCATGGTGGGGTTGGCGATGGTCTCGGCGTACAGCGCCCTGGTGGTCGGCCGCAGCGCGG
>DASYRU010000413.1:0-6835 GCA_036004165.1 Actinomycetota bacterium | reverse complement strand
CCTTCAGCAGGTGGGGGATGCCGCAGGCGAGCTCGACCACCTCCAGGCCGCGCTGGACCTCGCCGGCGGCGTCCGGCACCACCTTGCCGTGCTCGGCGGCGATGATCCTGGCCAGCTCGTCCTTGTGGCGCTGCAGGAGGTGGAGGAAGGCGAACATGACCCTGGCCCGCTTGACCACCGGGGTGTCGCGCCAGGCGGGGAAGGCGGCCTTGGCCGCCTGCACGGCGGCGTCGACGTCGTCCCCGGTGGCGTAGGCGACCCTGGTGGCCTGCTGGCCGCTGGCGGGGTCGTACACGGCGCCGTAGCGTTCGGCCTCCCGCTGGCCGGCGTGGCCGTCGATCCAGTGGTTGATGGTCCTCATCGCGGGGACTCCTCTCCCCCGGCCGGCCGACGGGCGTCGCCCGGCCGTAGATAGGGCCGCTGGGCCCGCTTGTCAGCTTCGTAGGCGTCCCTGGCGGCCTGCACGGACGCGGAGGCCGACACCTCGGCCACCGGCACGTCCCACCAGGCGCCGCCGGAGGTCACCTGTGCCTCCGGGTCGGTCTCGACGTGGATGACGACGGTGCGGTCCAGGTCGCGGGCGGCCTTGAGGGCGTCGCGCAGCTCCTGCACGGTGTGGACGGCGAAGGTGCGGGCGCCGAGGCTGGCCGCGTTGGCGGCCAGGTCGACCGGAAGCGTGCCGCCGTCCAGCTCGCCGCCGGTGCCGCGGAAGCGGTAGCGGGTCCCGAACCCGCCGGAGCCGACCGACCGCGACAGGCCGCCGATCGAGGCGTAGCCGTGGTTCTGGACCAGCACCACCACCAGCTTGGCCCCCTCCTGCACGCTGGTGACCAGCTCCTGGGCGAGCATCAGGTAGGAGCCGTCGCCGACCAGCACGTAGACCTCGCGGTCGGGCGCCGCCAGCTTGACGCCGAGCCCGCCGGCGATCTCGTAGCCCATGCAGGAGAAGCCGTACTCGACGTGGTAGCCCTTGGGGTCGCGGGTGCGCCACAGCTTGTGCAGGTCGCCGGGCATGCTGCCGGCGGCGCAGACGACCACGTCACGCGGCTCGGACGCCTGGTTGACGGCGCCGATCACCTCGCCCTGGCTGGGCGGCGGGCCGTGGCCGAGGCGGTAGACGCGCTCGACCTCGGCGTCCCAGGCGCGGTTGTGCTCGGCGACGGCCCGACGGTAGGCGTCGTCGACCCGCCAGCCCGCCAGCGCCTTCCCGAGCGCCTCCAGCGCCACCTTGGCGTCGGCCACCACCGGCAGGGCCGCCTGCTTGAAGGCGTCGACCGGGGCGAGGTTGAGGTTGACGAAGCGCACCTGCGGGTCGGCGAACAGGCTGCGGGAGGCGGTGGTGAAGTCGCTCCAGCGGGTGCCCACCCCGACGACCACGTCGGCGTCGCGGGCGACGGCGTTGGCGCCGGTGGTGCCGGTGGCGCCGATCGCGCCGAGCGCCGAGGGGTGGTCGTAGGACAGCGAGCCCTTGCCCGCCTGGGTCTCCGCCACCGGGACGCCGGTCGCCTCCACCAGCGCCCGCAGGGCGGCGGTGGCCTCCGCGTAGATGACGCCGCCGCCGGCCACCAGCAGCGGGCGCCTGGCGCCCCGCAGCAGCTCGGCGGCGCTGGCCAGCTCGGCCGCCTCCGGCGGAGGCCGGCGCACGTGCCAGACGCGGCGCTGGAACAGCTCCTCCGGGTAGTCGAACGCCTCGGCCTGCACGTCCTGGGGCAGGGCGAGCGTGACCGCGCCGGTCTCCGCCGGGTCGGTCAGCACCCGCATCGCCTCCAGCAGCGAGCCTGGCAGCTGCTCCGGGCGGTTGATCCGGTCCCAGTAGCGCGACACCGGCCGCAGGCAGTCGTTGACGGTGACCTCCGGCCCGCCCGGCGTCTCCAGCTGCTGCAGCACCGGCGGCGCGACCCTGGAGGCGAACACGTCGCCGGGCAGCAGCAGCACCGGCAGGCGGTTGACGGTCGCGGTGGCCGCGCCGGTGACCAGGTTGGTCGCGCCAGGGCCGATCGAGGTGGTGCAGGCGAAGGTGGCCAGGCGGTTGCGCATGCGCGCGTAGGCGGCGGCGGCGTGGACCATCCCCTGCTCGTTGCGGGCCTGGTGGTAGCGCAGGCCGCCGTGTTGCTGCAGCGCCTGACCGACGCCGGCGACGTTGCCGTGCCCGAAGATCCCGAAGCAGCCGGCGATCAGGCGCTGCTCGGTGCCGTCGCGTTCGCTGTGCTGGTTGGCGAGGAACTCGACCAGCGCCTGGGCCATGGTCAGCCGGCGCGTCCGTCCGCTCATTGGCTGCTGCCTCCCGGTCCCGTCAGCGGCAGGCGCGGGTCGACGGGCTGCCCGGCCCAGCTGGCGCGCACCCAGCCGTGGGCCGGGTCGTCGCAGAAGGCCATGGTGCGCTGCGGCGCCGGCCCCGCCAGCACGTTCAGGTAGTACATGTGGTAGCCGGGTGCGGCCACCGATGGCCCGTGGTAGCCACGCGGGATCAGCACCACGTCCCCGTCCGCCACCGTCTCGGTCAGGTTGATCTCGCCGTCCGCCGTGTAGAGGTGATGGAACCCGAAGCCCCTGGTTGACCGGGGGGGCACCAATCGCCCCCCCGGACCCCCCCGGGACTCGGGACCCGCGTCGGCGATCTCGAAGTAGTAGATCTCCTCGAGCTGGGCCTCCTCGGGCGGGCGCTGCTGGTCGTGCTTGTGCGGCGGGTAGGAGGACCAGTTGCCCCCCGGGGTCAGCACCTCGACCGCGACCAGCCGGTCGGCCGGGAACGCGTCGGGGGCGAGGAAGTTGTTGACCTGGCGGCTGGCCTGGCCGGCGCCGCGCAGCTCCACCGGGACCTCCCCGGCGGGTCCGTAGGCCGGCTCGAGGCGGCGGCCGGCCAGCGCCGAGGGCAGCGCGAACCGGCCGCCGCCCGGACTGGAGATGCGCGCCTCGGCGTCCATCGGCAGGTAGGCGAAGTCGGTCACCCGGGCGAAGGGGTGGTCGCGGCCCTCGAGGGTGAAGCGGTGGGAGTCGCATTCGACCACGCAGCCGCCGGCCAGCGGCAGCACCGCCAGCTCGGCGGGGCCGGTGCGGAGCTCGCGCCGCTCCCCCTGCGCCAGCTCGATCACCCGCAGGCCGCTGTAGGACCAGCCGGCCAGCTCCGGGGTGACCGCCACCGGGTCGGCCTTCTCGGCCGCGCTGCCCCTCGGCAGGTACAGCGGCGCGGTCACGGCGCGGCCCTCCCGGCCGGCGCCTGGGCGAGCAGGCCCGCGGCGGTGTCGACGGCGGCGACGACGTCACCGTCGGGCGGGTACAGAAGGGTGCGGCCGACGACCAGGCCGCGCACGTTGGGCAGCGCCAGCGCGCTGGCCCACGCCTTGAGGGTGGCCTCGCGGTCCTCGTCGAGGTCGCCGCCGAGCAGCAGGCACGGCAGCGTGGTCGCGCCCATGACCCGCTCCATCTCCGCCACCACCGGCACCTTCAGCCAGGTGTAGGCGGAGGTGGTGGCCAGACCGGACGCGATCGCCAGCGCCCTGATCATCGGGTCGGGCCGCAGGTCGATCCGCACCCGGCCGTCGACGCGGCGGGCCGCGAACGGCTCGACCATGGCGACCAGGCCGGCCGCGGCCAGCTCGCCGATGGCGCCGGCGCAGGCCACCAGGGTGGCCAGCGAGCCGGGGTCGTCGTCGGCGATGCGCAGCAGCATCTTGCCGCCGTCCAGCTGCGCCGCCACCAGCCCGGGGACGGTGTAGCCGGTGAAGCGGTCGTCCAGCTCGAAGCTGGCGCCGGCCAGCCCGCCGCGGTTCATCGAGCCGACCGCGACCTTGCCGTCCAGGGCGCCGAGCAGCAGCAGGTCCTCGATGATGTCGGCGGTCGCCAGCACCCCGTCGACGCCGTCGCGGCCCAGGGCGGTCAGCAGCCGGTCGAGCAGCTCGCGGCGGTCGGCCATCGCCCAAGGGTCGTCGCCGACGGCCAGCGCCCCGCGGGCCGGATGGTCGGCGGCGATCAGGAACAGCGTCCCCCGCTCCTCCAGCAGCGGCCGGCGGGTCCGCCTGCGGGCGGCCGCCACCACCGCCTCCGGCCGCCTGGCCCGCGCCTCCACCAGCTCGCCGAAGCGCCGGTCGTCAAGCATCGCCCACCCCCGCATGTTCCCGCAGCAGAGTGTCGATCTCGGCCATGGTCGGCATGGCGTCGGAGCACAGCAGCCGCGAGGCGACGATCGCTCCGGCGGCGTTGGCCAGCCGCAGAGTCCGCTCCAGGTCCCAGCCGGCCAGCAGGCCGTGGCAGAGGGACCCGCCGAAGGCGTCGCCGGCGCCGAGGCCGTTGAGGATCTGGATGGGCAGCGGCGGCACCTCGACCAGCTCGTCGGCGGTGCGGGCGAGCACCCCTTTGGGGCCCTGCTTGACCACGGCGAGGCGCAGGCCCAGTTCCAGCAGGGCCGCCGAGGCGGCCATCGGGTCGCGGGTGCCGACCGCCACCTCGACCTCGTCCTGGTTGCCGACGGCGACGGTCGCGTGGGCCAGGGCCTCGCGGGCCAGCCGGCCGGCGTCTGCCGCCGAACCCCAGAACATCGGCCGGTGGTCGAGGTCGTGCACGGTGATCGCGTCGCGGGGGCGGGCGGCGAGCGCGGCCAGGGTGGCCTCGCGGCTGGGCTGGTCGGACAGCCCGGTGCCGGTCGTCCAGAACAGCGGCGCCGCGGCGATGGCCTCCAGGTCGAGGTCGGCCACGGCCAGGTTCATGTCGGGTGCCTTCGGCTCGCGGTAGAACAGCAGGGGGAAGTGGTCGGGTGGGAAGATCTCGCAGAACGCCAGCGGGGTCCGCAGCGTCGGGTCGACGCCGACCCAGCGCGCGTCCACCCCGTGCCGCTCCGGCAGGGCGGCGCGGATGTAGGCCCCGAACGGGTCGTCGCCCACCTTGGTGATGACCGCCGAGCGGCGGCCCAGCCGGGCGGCGGCGACCGCCACGTTGGTCGGGCTGCCGCCGACGGCCTTGGCGAAGGTGCGCACCTCGGCGATCGGCACGCCGACCTGCTCCGGGTACAGGTCGACGCTGACCCGGCCCATGGTGACGACCTCGAGCTCCATCGCTCATCCCACCCGGCCGGCGAGCGACCGCAGGGTGTCGAGGCTGGCCCTGACGTCCTCGACCGGCCCGGCGCCTGGCGTCGGCTCCCGGTCGAGGGTGACGTCCTGCTCCAGCACGTACCAGCCGTGGTAGCCGGCGCTCTCCAGCGCGTCCACGACCGCCGCGACCTCGAGGTCGCCGTGGCCGAGCGGCCGGTACAGGCCGGCCCGCACCGCCTCGGCGTAGCCGACCCCGCCATCGGCCGCCTGCTTGGCGACCGCGCCGTCGACGTCCTTCAGGTGCACGTGGCGGACGCGCTCCGGCGCGGCGCGGGCCAGCTCGACCGGATCGGTGCCGCCGATCATCAGGTGCCCGGTGTCGAGGCAGAGCGCCACCTCGCTGTCGGCCAGCAGGCGCTCGACCTCCGCGCGGCGCTCGATCACCGTGCCGACGTGCGGGTGCACCACCAGCTCCAGGCCGTGGTCCAGGCAGCGCGCCGCCACCCGGTCGAGGTTGGCGAGCAGGGCCGCCCACTGGCGGTCGTCGAGCTCGCCTGGCTGGTCGTAGCCGGCGGTCCCGGTGTCGGCGGCCAGGACGAAGGTGCCGGCGCCGGCGGCGGCGAGGGCGGCCGCCGACCGCTCGACCGCGGCCTCGTCCAGCTCGCGGTGCAGCACCACCGGAACGAAGCCGCCGACCGCGCGGAGCCCGTAGCGCTCCAGCAGGGCGGGGATGGCCGCAGGGGCGGCGGACAGGTAGCCCTCAGGGCCGAGCTCGGTGGCCGCAAGGCCCAGCTCGCGCATCTCGGCGAGCACCCGCTCGGGCGGCAGCTGCACGCCCCAGCCGGGCGCTTCGCAGACGCCCCACGAGATCGGCGCCCCGGCCACCCGCTCGAGCATCGACGGAATGGTCGCATCCTCCCCTCGTCCGGCGGTGCTCGCCCCCTCGAACGCCTTGTCTACCGAGCTTGGGTTAAGATGTCAATACATCTTGATGAACGCTAGTCTTGACATTCATCGGATGATGGTGCTCATGGCGGAACCCACACCTCCGACGATGCCGCCCGGTGCGATCGACGAGCTGCACCACGCGACCGTGGACCGCTCCAGCCCGGTGCCGCTGTACTTCCAGGTGGCGCAATGGCTGGGGGCCGACATCAGGAGCGGGGCGCTGGCCCCCGGCACCCACCTCGGCGAGCACGACCTCGCCAGGCGCCTCGGCGTCAGCCGGCCGACGGTGCGGCAGGCGATCGGCTACCTGGTCGAGCAGGGCCTGCTGATCAAGCGGCGCGGGATCGGAACCATGGTCGCCTCCACCCAGGTGCGGCGGCCGCTCGGCCTGACCAGCCTCTACGACGACCTGAGCGAGGCCGGCCAGCGGCCGACCACCCAGCTTCGCCGCCTGGACACCACCCCCTGCCCCGAGGAGGCCGCCCGCGCCCTGCAGGTCGCCGAGGGATCGCCCGTGCTGTTCATCGAGCGGCTGCGCTCCGGCGGCGGGAAACCGATCGCGCTGATGCACAACTACCTGCCCGCCGACCTCGGCTGGATCCAGCGCGAGCAGCTCGAGGCGACCGGCCTGTACCGGCTGCTGCGCGCCAACCGGATCCAGCTCCGGCTGGCGACGCAGACGATCAGCGCCCGGCTGGCAAGAGCCCAGGAGGCCAAGCTGCTGGACGTGGCGGCCGGCGCGCCGCTGCTGGTCATGCGCCGCACGACCTTCGACGACGCCAGCCGGCCGGTGGAGTTCGGGTCCCACGTCTATCCGGCCGAGCGCTACTCCTTCGAGATGACCCTGGTCGGCCGCTGAC
>DASYRU010000412.1:0-4663 GCA_036004165.1 Actinomycetota bacterium | reverse complement strand
TTCCGGCTGGACGTGCCGGAGACCTACAACTACGCGCGCGACGTGGTCGACGCCTGGGCCGCGCGGGAGCCGGACAAGCTGGCCCTGCTGGCGGTCGGGCCGGACGGCGGCGGCGCCCGCCGCTTCGGCTTCGCCGACCTGGCCCGCTCCTCCGACCGGGCCGCCCGCTTCCTGGCCGCCCAGGGCGTGGCAAAGGGCGACCGGGTGTTCGTCATGCTGCCCCGCATCCCCGACTGGTACGACGTGGTCCTCGGCTGCATCAAGCTCGGCGCCGTCCCGATGCCCGGCACCACCCTGCTCACCCCGCGGGACATCGCCTACCGGATCACCAGGGCGGAGGCCAGCGTGGCGGTGGTCGACGCCGAGGGGACGGGCAAGGTCGACCAGGTCGCCGCCGACTGCCCGAGCCTACGGACCCGGATCTGCCTGGACGGCCAGGCGCCCGCCGGCGGCGGCTGGCGCTCCTGGGCCGAGGGTCTCGCCGCGGCCGGGGACGGGCCGCCGCCGACCGCGCCGACCCGGGCCGACGACCCGATGCTGCTGTACTTCACCTCGGGGACGGTCGCCTACCCCAAGATGGTGCTGCACACCCAGGCCTCGCTCGGCATCGGCCACCAGATCACCGCCCGCTTCTGGCAGGACCTCAAGCCGACCGACCTGCACTGGACGGTGAGCGACTTCGGCTGGGCCAAGGCCGCCTGGGGCAAGCTGTTCGGCCAGTGGGCGCTGGGCGCGGCCAACTTCCTGTGGGACGTCCGCGGCAAGCCCGACTTCGACCTGATGCTGCGGCTGGTCGGCGAGCACGGGGTCACCACCTTCTGCGCCCCGCCGACGGTGTACCGGGCGCTGGTGCTGCTGGACCTCGGCAGCTACGACTGGTCGCGGCTGCGCCACTGCGTCTCGGCCGGCGAGCCGCTCAACCCCGAGGTGATCAAGGTCTGGCAGCAGGCGACGGGCCTCACCATCTACGACGGCTACGGCCAGACCGAGACCGTCAACCTGCTCGCCAACTACCGCTGCCTCCAGGTGCGGCCCGGCTCGATGGGCAAGCCGACGCCCGGCTTCGACGTGGCGGTGGTCGACGACGACGGCAAGGTGCTGGGGCCGGGCGAGGAAGGGCACGTGGCGGTGCGGGTGCGGCCGCAGCGGCCGGTCGGCCTGTTCACCGAGTACTGGCGCGACCCGGAGGCGACCGCCGCCGCCTTCCGCGGCGACTTCTACTTCACCGGCGACCGCGCCCAGGTCGACGAGGACGGCTACTTCTGGTTCGTGGGCCGCTCCGACGACGTGATCCTGTCGGCCGCCTACCGGATCGGGCCGTTCGAGGTCGAGTCGGCGCTGGTGGAGCACCCGGCCGTGGCCGAGGCGGCGGTGGTCGGCAAGCCGGACCCGCAACGCGGGCAGATCGTCAAGGCGTTCGTGGTCTGCGCCCCCGGCTACCAGCCGTCCGACGAGCTGGCCCGCGAGCTGCAGGAGCACTGCAGGCAGGTGACGGCGCCGTACAAGTACCCGCGCGAGGTCGAGTTCACCGACGACCTGCCAAAGACGATCTCCGGCAAGATCCGCCGGGTGGAGCTGCGCGAGCGGGAGACGGCCGGCTGACGGCCCCGTCCCCCATCCGGGGGACGGTCAAGAGTATTCATCCGGTCTATTGGTGCGGGCGACTCGAAGCGTCAGCATGGCCGCTCGACTGCCGGTCGCAAGGGAGTGAGCATGACCTCGGCCCTGCAGGCCAAGGCACCGATCCGGGTCCTGATCGCCGACGACATCCCTGAGCTGCGGACCTTGCTGCGCGTGACCCTGCAGGGGCGGGGCTTCGACCTGGTCGGCGAGGCCGGCAACGGCGGCGAGACGCTGCAACTGGCCGCCGACGAGCAGCCCGACGTGGTCGTGCTGGACCTCGGCATGCCAGGGGTCGACGGCCCCGACCTGATCGCCGAGCTGCGCCGCCGCACCCCAGACGTCAGGGTGGTGGCGCTCTCGGCCTTCGCGGCCGAGGAGATCCGGCGCGAGGCGTTCGACCGTGGCGCCCACGCCTACCTGGAGAAGGACGTCGACGCCGACGACCTGGTCGCGACCTTGCGCGACGTCTGCGGCCGCAGCTTCTCGCCGGTCCCGCTGCCGCCGCCGGTCGGCTGGTTCGGCCCGGTCAGCGACGAGCTGGACGGGATCTGGGGCACGCTGGCCGCGTCGCCGGTCGCGACCGCGATGGTCGGCCCGGACGGTCGCTTCCTGAAGGTCAACGGCGCCCTGTGCACGCTGGTCGGGCACCCGGAGTCGGCCCTGCTGGCGGCAGGTTTCACCGCCGTGGTCCACCCGGAGGACCGGGACGCCGACCTCGAGCAGCTCCAGCGCCTGCTGGCCGGTGAGGTCACCGGCTACCAGCTCCAGGAGCGCTGCCGACGGGTCGACGGGGAGGCGATCTCGGTGCTCTGCAACACCTGGCTGACCACCAACCACCGCGGCGAGCCGCTCCACCTGGACGTCCAGGGCCGTCCCCGCTACGTCGTCCGCCAGCTGGTCGACCTCCGTGAGAGCCGGCGCCCGGAGGATCAGCTTGCCTGGCGGGCCACCCCCGACGCCCTGACCGGGCTGCCCAACCGGAGCCTGTTCCTGGACCGGCTGGAGATGACGCTGGCGCGGCTGGGCCGCGACCC
This sequence comes from Actinomycetota bacterium, assembly GCA_036004165.1. Lineage (GTDB taxonomy): Bacteria > Actinomycetota > CALGFH01 > CALGFH01 > CALGFH01 > CALGFH01. Next base: position 2,006 of record DASYRU010000412.1, on the reverse strand, counting down.
CGGCCTGGCGGCGGTGCTGGTGCTGGACCTCGACCGGTTCAAGGAGGTGGCCGACCGCTTCGGCGACGACGCGGTCGACCGGCTGCTGGTGGCGGTCGCCGGCCGGCTGCGCAGCATCCTGCGGCCGAGCGACACCGTCTCCCGCTTCGGCAGCGACGAGTTCGCCGTGCTCTGCGCCGACCTCGGCCACGAGCGGGACGCGATCCGCCTGGCCGAGCGGATCACCGCCGGGCTGACCACCCCGTTCGCCGTCGGCGGCCAGGAGATCGTGGTCACGGCCAGCATCGGGATCGCCCTGACCGGCTCGCGGACCCGGCGGGCCGACTCGCTGCTGTTCGACGCCGACGCCGCCCTGCAGCGCGCCAAGCAGCGCGGCGGCGGCATCTACGAGCTGTACGACGAGGCGGTCAGGGCGCAGCTGATCGAGCGCCTGGAGCTGGAGAGCGCCCTGCGCCGGGCGGTGGACGCCGGCGAGCTGCGCACCCTGTACCAGCCGATCGTCTCGCTCAAGGAGGGCCGGCTGGTGGGGGTGGAGGCGCTGGTGCGCTGGGAGCAGCCCGGCCGCGGCCAGGTCCCGCCCGCCGAGTTCGTCCCCTTCGCCGAGGAGACCGGCCTGATCGTGGCGGTCGGCGGCTGGGTCCTCGGCGAGGCCTGCCACCAGGCGGCCCGCTGGCGCGCCGCCGGCGGGCGGCAGCAGGCGCCGACCATGCACGTCAACCTCTCACCCCGGCAGTTCGGGGAGCCGCACCTGGTCGACCTGGTCGCCGGCGTGCTCGCCGACACCGGCACCGACCCGGACCGGCTGTGCCTTGAGGTCACCGAGCGGGCCCTTGCCGCCAACCCGGCGTCGGCCGCGACCACCCTGAAGCGCCTGACGGCCCTCGGCGTGCGGGTGTCGGTGGACGACTTCGGCACCGGCTACAGCTCGCTCGCCTCCCTGCAGTACCTGCCGATCTCCTCGCTGAAGATCGACCGCTCGTTCGTGGCCCGGCTGGACCTGCATCCCGAGGACGACGCGATGGTCGCCGCCGTCATCGGGCTGGCCCACACCCTCGGCCTGGCGGTGATCGCCGAGGGGGTCGAGACGCCGCGCCAGCTCGCCAAGCTCGACGAGCTCGGCTGCGACTACGCCCAGGGCTACCTGTTCGCCCGGCCGGAGACCGCCGGCCGGGTCGGCGAGCTCCTCGGCCAGGACCGCCGCTGGCAGTGAGTCACCGGACCGACGCGGTGGCCGGCAAGGGCTTCGAGCTGCTGGCCATGGAGGCCTCCGCGGCCGGGCCGCTCCGCGTTGGCCGGCCTATGCGGGCAGCGGCGGCTGGACCGGGCCCCCGATCACCTGTGCGGTGGTCTCGACTGTCACGCGGCCGCTGGCGACCTCGCCCTGTAGGAAGTCCAGGAACGCGGTGAGCTTCGCCGGGCTGATCGCGTAGGGTCCGCACTGCTCGCAGAGGCGGTGGAACACGAACTGCACCCAGCCGCCACCGTTGGCTTCGGCGTTGAGCACGTAGAGCTCGAGCGTGGAGAGCTTGGTCGACTTCTTGGGGTTGGGGGGCGTGCGTGTGGCGTAGGGGTCCAGCGGCGGGATGGTCTCGGCGAAGGGGCCCGTCTTGGAGATGCCCGAGACACCCCGGCCGCTGTTGTAGCCGCAGTCGTGGACAACCTGCTCGGTGCCGCCGTCGAAGGACCCGAACGGGTAGGCGAACGACGTCACTGGGAAGCCCTGGGCCAGCAGGTTGTTGCGGTCGGTGCACACCTCCTGGCGCGCCTCCGCGGTGGTCAGCGGTGCCAGGTTCACGTGATTCACCGTGTGCCCGGCGATCTCGTTGCCGGCGTCGAACAGGCTGTGCAGGTCCGCCCATGACAGATGCTCGTGGTCGAGATCGGCGATGGACCCGGAGTTCACGAAGAAGGTCGCCGTCATCCCGTGCGCCTGGAGGATCGGCAACGCGCCGAGCTGATCGGCGGTCCCGTCGTCGAACCCGATCGTGACGACCGTCGACGCCGCC
>DASYRU010000411.1:0-11432 GCA_036004165.1 Actinomycetota bacterium | reverse complement strand
CCCACGTGGTGGTCCCCAGGTGGACGGTCCCGCTGCGCTACGGCGACCGGCCCGTCACCGTGGTCGGCGAGGTCCGCTGGGTCCCCGGCCCGCCGCCGCTGCCGTGGCTGGCCGCGGCGGCGCTGCTGGCCGTGGCCGTGCTGGCGGCCGGCCGCAGCGGCGCCTGGAGCAGGGCGCTGGCGGTCGCGATCGGCGTGGTGGCGGCCACCGACGTCGTCCACACCGCCGGCATGTTGGCCGGCGTGCAGACGCCGCTGGGCGGCAGGCTGCTGGCGGCCGGGGTGGCGGTGGCCGGCTGGCTGGCGGCCGTGCTGGCGATCCGGCAGCTGGTGAGAGTGCCGGTCAAGTACCGGCGCCGCCTTCGCATCCGCCGTGGCGGCCCCGCGCCCGAAGCAGGCGCGCCGTGGGTACTTGACCGGTGCTCTCGGGGGAGGATCGAGAGCGGGCTGTTCCAGCTGCTGCTGGCGGCCGGGCTGCTCACCGTCGTCGGCGGGTTCGGCGACCTCGGCTTCCTGCTCCGCTCCCAGATGGCCAGCGCGCTGCCCGCCTGGGCGGTCCGCGCGGCGGTCGCCGCCAAGCTCGGTCTTGGTGTGGGCGTGGCCGTCGCGGCCGGGCTGCGGCTGCGGCAGGCGCTGCTGGACCGGCCGGGCGTCGAGCATTCCAGGCACGGCGGCGGGCAGCTCGCCACCGTCACCCTCTGGCCGGGGGCGCGCCGGCCGATCGCCAACCCCGATCCCGAGACGCGAGGAGGAGCATGATGCGGGCCAACGAGATGGAGCCCAACGGCGGGATCGTGGCCGCGGCGGTCGCGGCCGGCGCTGGCTGCGCCGCCCTCGGGGTGCTGACGGTGGCGTGCGCCGCCTCGACGGAGTTCGCCGACCTGCTGACCCTGTACGCCCCCTCCGGACCGCTCACCGGCAAGGCCACCGTCGCCGCGCTGCTGTACGTGATCGTCTGGGTGAACCTCCACTTCCGGCTGCGCGACCGTGAGCTCAATCTCTCCAGGGGCTTCCTGCTCACGATGCTGCTGCTGGCCGTCGGCCTGGCCGGGACCTTCCCGCCGATCTACCAGCTGTTCGAGCACACCCGCTAGAGGAGCGGGGAGGGCCCGCCGAAGCGGGCCAGCCGCACGCCGCCGACCTCGGCGGGTGCGGTGCCGGTGGCGATCCAGGCGGCCAACGCCCGCCCGGCGGCCGGCGCCAGCAGCAGCCCGGTGCCGTCGTGGCCGCCGCTCAGCCAGGCGTTGTCGAGGCCGGGCACGCGGTCAAGCAGCGGCTGGCCGTCGGCGGTGGCCGGCCGGAAGCAGCACCAGCGGTGGCGCAGGGGCGCCGCCCTGGCGGCCGGCAGCAGCTCGCCGAGGCGGCGGCGGATCGACTCGACCACCTCGGCGCGGACCTGCGGCGAGGCGTCGCCCTCTTCGCGGGTCCCGCCGGCCAGCAGGCCTCCGCCGGCAAGCGACCGGACGCCGAGGCCAGGGCCGTGGACGGCGCACGGCAGGCGGAACCCGACCGGCTCGGTCGCGACCAGGTGGCCCTTGACCAGCCGCTGCGGCGGGGAGGTCAAGGGCGTCGGCGCCAGCCCGGTGGCGAACACCACCGCCCCTGGATGCAGGTCGCCCGCGGTGGTGCGGACCCGCACGATGCGGCCGCCGGTCACCTCCGCATCGGTCATGGTCACGCCGGTGGCCACCGTGCCCGCCCGGCGGGCCAGGGCGGCGGCCAGGCGCAGCGGATGCACGCTTGCCTGGTCGGGGGCGAGCAGGGCGGCCGGCTGTGGCGCCAGCTCCGGGACCAGCTCGCGCACCCGGTCGGCGTCCAGCAGCTCGACCCCCCGCCAGGGGCGCAGCCCGGCGGGCGGGCCGTCCGGCGGCAGCAGCAGCAGCGGCGTCCAGCGCAGCGCCGGGGCGAGGCGCCACTCCTGGTCCAGCTGCCGGTACAGCGACAGGCTGGCGCGGGCCAGCGCCACGAACGCCGGCGGATCGGTCAGCCGGTGCAGCTCGGGGCTCAGCATGCCGGCGGCGCCGCCGGAGGCACCGCCGGCCAGCCGGCCCGCCTCGACCAGCAGCACCCGCCCCAGCCCGCCACGGCGGCAGAACACCGCCGTGGCCAGGCCGATGACCCCGCCGCCGACCACCAGGACGTCGGGACGGCGGTCCAGCTCGTCGGGCGTCCCGGGGTCGAGCGCGGCCCGCTCGGCCGGCTCCAGCGTCTCCGCCCACAGCGGCGCGGGCCCGACCAGCGGGCCGCCGATCCGGGTCGTCGCCACCACGCTGTCGATCATGCACGCCGTGCGGGGGAATTCGGCGCCCCGGCCGGTCAGACGCTGCCGGTGGCGCCGGTGACGACCACCAGCAGGGTCAGCAGCATCGCCACCAGCAGGGCGGAGAGGGCGGGGGTGGAGGCCAGCAGCTCGTCGCGCCTGCGCCTGGCCTGCACCGCCTCGGCCGGGCTCCTCGCCAGCCACGGCACCCCGAACGGCGCCTCCAGCAGGTGGAACGCGAGCCCCAGGCAGGCGCCGTAGACGAGGTGGCCGGCCAGCGCGCCGACGGAGCCGGCGGCCGCGGCGGCGGTCCACTGCGGCTCGCCGCCCAGCAGCGCCGGCAGCAGGGTGAGCGGCCCCAGGACCCACCACAGCAGCCCATAGGACAGGCCCCAGCCGAGCGCGCAGCTGGCGTCCTGGCCGAGGCGGCGGAACAGCAGCCCGTAGGAGACCCCGATGGCCACGCCGATGCTGAGGTTGACGGCCAGGCCGGCCAGCAGCCCGGTCGACCCGGTCAGGCGGGCGGCGACGGCGGGGATGGTGCTCTGCAGCATCAGGTGCGAGATCGCCGCGCCGCCGAGCAGTCCGGCGACGGCGCCGCGCAGGGCCGCGGCGAGCACCCCGCTGCCGGCGGTCGCGCCGGGGTAGGCGCGCAGGTGCTCGGAGGACAGCAGCGGCGCCAGCCGGTCAAGGCCGGCGAGGACCAGCGCCGACAGCGCGCCGAGCAGCAGGTAGGCCGGCAGGCTGGCGAAGCCGCCCCTGACCTCCTCCAGCGACCACAGCAGCCCGCCGCCGCCCAGCAGCGGCACCACGGTGAGGCCGCCGACCACCCAGGCGACGAAGCCGTACCCCTGCCCGCGGACCAGCGCCGCGCCGGCGCCCTGGGAGGACCGCGGCGACAGTGCCGCCTGGGCGACGCCGAGCGCCGGCCCCAGCGCCAGCGCCGGGGCGCGGCCGTCCATCGCCCAGCGCAGCAGCAGCGCCGCCAGCGTCCCGGCGGCCGCGCCGCGCAGCAACGCCCCGGCGTCGGGGCTGCCGCGCTGGGCGGCCGGGTCGGCCGGTCCGTGCAGGATCACGAACGCCAGCGCGATACTGGCCCCCAGCAGCAGGTGCCCGACCAGGCTGGGGAACTGCTGCTGGGCGGCGGCCAGGTCAAGGGCAGGCGTCCGCCCGAGCGCCAGCGGCAGCAGCGTGAGGGGGCCAAGACACCACCACAGCACCCCGTAGGCGAGGCCGAGGAAGACGGTCTCCCCGGGCAGGCATCGCTGCCCACGCGCCAGCAGCCCGAAGCCGGCGCCGAGCACCGCGAAGACCGCCAGGTGCGCCAGGAACCCGGCCTTCCAGGAGGTCGCCGGCAGCAGCGCCGCCACGGTCGGCAGCTCGCCGGCGCGGCCGACCGCGGCCTGCAGGGCAAGACCACCCGCCATCCCGGCCGGCGCGCCGGCCGCCAGCGCGCGGGCGACCGACCGGCCGGCCGGGTTCATGCCGCCGGCTGGCGGGCGCGGCGCCGGGCGGACGGGTCGGGTCCGCCCCGCCGCTCCCCCGCCGTGAGCGCGATGTCTCTGGGGAAGAACAGTTCGATGGTCCAGTCGAGCAGGACCCGCAGCCGCTTCTCGAGGCCGGGCAGCTTCCACAGGTAGACGGCGCGCCACAGCAGCCACGCCGGCAGGCCCGAGAACCGCATGCCGCGGACCTCGGCGGCGGCGCTCTGGTGCCCCAGCGGCACCAGGAAGCCGAGCCCGCGGTAGCGGAACACCTCCGGCGCCTTCCCGGTCATGGCGGCGACCAGGTTCTCGGCCACGGCCTTGCCCTGCCGTTCGGCGTGCTGCGCGGTGGGCGGCTGCGGGGCGCCGCCGCGCTCCACGTCGGGGACGCGGGCGCAGTCCCCCAGCGCCCACATGTCGCTGCTGCCCCGCACCCGCAGGGTGGGGTCGACCAGCACGGCGCCGGCTTGCCGGGCCAGCGGCAGGGCGCCGAGCAGCGGGCTGGGGCGGGTGCCGGCCGCCCAGATGAGCGTGCGGGCCGGCAGCACCTCGCCGTCGCTGAGGCGCACCTCGCGCTGGCTGGCGCCGACCACGGTGATGCCGAGTCGCAGCTGGATGCCGCGGTCCTGGAGCCTGCGGTGGGCGTACCTGGCGAGCCTGCCGCCCAGCTCCGGCAGGATCCGCTCGCGGGAATGGACCAGCACGAAGCGGGGCTCGCCCCGCCGCACGTTCGGGAAGTAGCTGAGCACGCTGTGGACCAGGTCGAACACGCCGGCGACGGCCTCGGTGCCGGCGAACCCGCCGCCCGCCACCACGAAGGTCAGCCAGCGGCGGCGCTCCCGCGGGTCGGCCTCCAGGTCGGCCTGCTCCAGGCGGCCGATGACGTGGTCGCGCAGCCGGCGGGCGTCCTCCAGGGTCTTCAGGGTGAGGGCGTTGTCGGCCACGCCTGGCAGGTCACAGACGTTGGGGACGGCGCCGAGCGCCAGCACCAGGTGGTCGTAGGGCAGCGACTCCAGGGCGCCGCCGACGCCGCGGACGTGGACCAGCCGGGCGGCGGGATCGATGCTGTCGACCTCGGCCTGGCGGAACCTGGTACGCGGGCAGGCGGCCCGCAGCGGGACGCTGACGTGACCGGACCCGACCGTGCCTGCGGCGACCTCCATCAGCATCGGCGTGAACAGCAGGTAGTTGCTGCGGCTGACCAGCGTGACGTCAAGGCCGGGCATCCGCGGCAGCAGCTGCTCCAGGCGCCTGGCCACGCTCACGCCGCCGAAGCCGCCGCCGACGATCACCACCCGCCGGCGACCGAGGGGGGCCGCCCCGGCGGGAAGCCGCCGCTGATGGCGCTGGCGCAGCGCCGCCTGCAGCCCGGGACCGACCGTCCCGCTGGCGCAGAGGCTGACCAGCAGGACCGGGAACAGGGAGCTGGCGGTCGCGTCGAGGGCCGGGAGCAGGGTGAGCGACAGCACCGCCCACGCCAGCACGCCGACGAGCATGCCCTCGATGACCCCGCTCGCCAGCGGGTCGGACGGCGGCGGGAGGGGCGGATCTCCCGTAATCCGCCCCTCCCGGCCGGCATGGCGGCCGGTACGAACGGCCCGCGTCCCCATGCTCGCACCGTTGGGGGTTACGAGCTCGGGCCGCGCCATCCGCTCCCTCCTGGTCGGATGGTCATCGACCGGGTCGCCAAGCCGCATGCCGATACCAGCTCGTCAGCGCCGAACCGGCACCGACCGGCGCCGCTGGCCGACCGCGAGCAGCATCGAGCCCGCGGCGGCTGCGCACAGCGCAAGCAGCAGCAGCCCCTTGGTGCGGGACACGCCGGTGTAGGGCAGGCTGGCGCCGGAGCCGTCCAGCTTGGCGAGTTGCCCGCGGATGGCGCCCTTGGGGTTCTGGGGCGAGTGGACGTTGACGTAGTAGCCGGCGGGGTTCTTGGCCAGCGCGCTGACCACGGCGGCGTCAGCTTCCACGCAGCCGGTCTTCCTGGATTCCTCCAGCGGGGTCTCGCTGGCGAAGAAGTTCACCACGATCGGTCCGGCCTTGCCCGCCACGGCCTTGTGGATGTGGGAGGCGTTGGCGTCGACGCCGCTCCAGCGCACGTCGTAGCAGACCTCGGTGCCGCGCGCCTTGACCGATGCGGTGCCGCTGCCGTTGGCGTCGCCGGGACCGGGAATCTCGGCCTCGCCGTTCAGCCGGGTGATGAACTTGGTCCAGGCACCCTCGCCGGAGCTGGAGGACTCGGCGCCGCTGCCGGCGCTCTCCTCGGTCCCGCCGTACACGTCGTCGCCGTAGGTGACCTGCGTGGTGGAGTAGTCGTCGCCTTCCTGCGCCAGCGCGGCCGGGGCGGCCAACGCGGCGCACGCGGCGACTGCCAACGCCACCATCGCCGTTCTCCTGAGCATGAAGGACTCTCCTCGTTGGGTGACTGGTGACCCTTCCGGATGGCTGTGCCGTCTGGTGGTTGGGCTAGCGCCTGCCGAGGTTCATGACCAGGACGCGGACGCAGTCGACCGGCAGGCCCCGCTGGGCGAACGCCCGCGCGGCCTCGTAGTGGTTCTCGCCGGAGGCGTCCACGCAGATGCGGTAGCGGCCCGCGACGGTGAGCGGCGGAGCGATCCCGGCGACGATGTCGGTGTCGCCCTCCTGGGCCAGCACCACGAACGAGTCGCAACGCTCGCCAGGCACCGCGCCGGTGCGGTCGACCCGCTGGATGCAGGCGTGGTTGTGGCCCTGCAGGTTGCCGTTCTCGTCCAGCCGCTGCGGGTCAAGGCCGTAGGCGGTGGCGGGGTCGGCGAAGAAGCCGGGCTTGAAGTTGGAGAACCGCGCGCGGACGCGGATCTCGGTGTTGAGCGGCAGGATGCGGCCGCTGCCCGGCCGCTGGATCAGCACCTGCGGGGTGTTGCCGGGGATCTCGCCGTACGGGGTGGCGTTGAACACGGCGCCGCGCTGCACGCCGTCGTGCAGCGGCAGGTTGTTGATGTTGCCGTTGGGGTCGACGGTGTCGTCGGGCGCCGCGGTGTCGTCGGGCGCCGCGGTGTCGTCCGGCGCGGCAGTGTCGTCCGGCGCTGCGGTGTCGTCCGGTGCTGCGGTGTCGTCCGGCGCCGCCGTGTCATCCGGCGCGGCAGTGTCATCGGGCGCCGCGGTGTCGTCCGGCGCGCTGGTGGCGGTGTTGTCGCCGGCCGGCTGCTGCTGCGCCGAGGCGGCGCTGATGCCGACCATGGCGGCGACCAGCAGCAGCACGGCGATACAGGCGATCCACCGCACCGGCAAGGCTCGCCGGCCGGCAGGTCGGCCTGAGGGATCGAACATGGTCACGATGGCTCCCTCCTTGGTCGAGGAGTCGTCGGAACTGCCGGGCTCTGCGCCCGGTCAGGGGCCGTGACGGCTACTGCTTGACCGTCAGCCAGCCCTGCATCTCCTGCCCGTGGTACTTGCAGTAGAAGCGGTATTTGCCCGGATCGGGCGCTTTGAAGCGGACCAGCTTGTGCGCCTCGGCGGGAATGTTCTGGGACACGCCGAGGTCGCGGAACGTGAAATTGTGCTGGGAGGTGTCGTCGTTGACGATGTCGAGCACGACGGTGGCGCCGGGCGTCACCACGTACGCTCCGGGGTTCCAGAGATAATTGTGGCCGGAGAGCTTCGTGCGGACGCCGCTGCGGAGCGTCACCGGCGCCTTCGCCGGCTTGGCCGCGCGGGCTACCTGGTCGGATGGTCCGTATCCCTTGCCGTCCTTGGTGGTGGGGAGTGTGCAGCCGGCTGCGGCAAGGGCGACAGCGGCCACTGTCAAGACGGTCACTACACGACGGCGTCGCGCCATTGCCAGAGCTCCTGGTCGAGAATCCCCTTGTGGAAGTCAACCTCCAATAGGGAACTCACTTGCCTGGTACCGGATTCCCGATTTCTCGCAGGATTTCCCTAGAGTCAGGAGGCACGCTGCTGTGCACGACCGAACTCGGAAAGCAGCAGCCGTCGCAGCCGGGCGCGGGCACGATACAGGCGTGACAGCACGGTGCCCTTGGGCGTGCCCATCACCGCCGCGGCCTCCTCGCACGACAGGCCCTGGAGCTCGACCAGCGTCACCGCTACCCGGTAGGGCTCCGGCAGCTTGGCCAGCGCCCGCCGCAGCGCCTCGCGGTCAAGCTGCCGCAGCGCCTCCTCCTCCGGGCTGGGCACGTCGGCGCGGAACTGGGCCAGCACGTCGACGTCGTCGTCCTCGGCGGTCCGGTAGGTGAGCCGCCGCCGCCCGCGGTAGTCGCGGCAGAACACGTTGTGGGCGATCTGCAGCAGCCACGCGCGGCAGTTGGTCCCCGCCTGGAAGGAATGGAAGGCGCGGAAGGCGCGCAGGTAGGTTTCCTGGGTGAGGTCCTGGGCGGCCACCGGGTCCCCCGTCATGCGGAGATTGGCCCGGTAGACGGTGTCGTGCAGCGGCAGCGCTGTCGCCTCGAACCGCTCCTGGAGCGCGGCGGCCGTCTCCACCGGGGCCACGGCGGTCACCTCCCCACCGCCTGCAGCCGGTCGACGCCTGCGGAATCGGCGGGCGCCCGGTCGCGGTTCCATGCCGTCAGCGGGATCGCCGCCGGCCGCATCAGCAGCGCCAGCGTGAACCCCGACAGCGACGCCCAGACCACCGACCCGGTCCAGACCTCCGGCGCCCAGGTCGCGCCGTAGCCGGCCCGCAGCAGGGCGAAGTGCGCCGTCCACATGACGGCCGGCGCGATCGCCGCCACCGCCCGCAACGCCCAGGGCCGCTGCGGCGAGGGGCGCAACAGCGCGACCGCCACGTCCGCTGCCGCCCCGCCGAGCACCGCCGCGCCCACCAGCCCGACCAGCGCGAGCTCGGTCTGGGTCGACTCCAGCAGCGCCACCGCACCCCACAGCACCGTGACCGTGCCAAGCGGGGTCTGCCAGCGCAGCAACAGCAGCAGCACCGGGGCGATGAACAGCAGGTTGTGGACCAGGACGCCGAGCAGGTCGTAGATCTGCACCGTCTCGAAGAACGCCGAGGAGGGCGCCAGCGCCGCCTGCACGGGCCGCCGCCAGGCCACCACCGGGGAGAGGTACTGGAAGAAGAACGCCACCATCGCCGTCATCAGCGTGATCGACAGCAGCACCGGCCCGAACGCCCGCAGGCTGGGCACCCGCGCCGAGCTCGGCCCCGACCAGGCCGCCCGCAGCGGCGAGGCGACCAGCAGGCACGCGGCCACGAACAGCAGCAGGTGGAACGGTGCGATCAGCCGGTTCAGCCCCTGCTCCTCGCCGAACAGGGTGTGCCAGACGGCGTCGCCGGCCAGCGCCACCATCGCCAGCCCCATGCCGACCAGCGCGGCCCGGTAGCCCGGCGGGACCGCCGCCAGCGACCACGCGCCCCGCTGCTGGTGCCGCTGGAGGATCCACAGCGCCGTGACGGTGAAGCCGGCGTACAGCACCCCGTGCCAGGGGGTCAGGAACGGCCCCAGCCCGTCGTCCAGCAGGTTGATGTGGTTCCAGCCGTCCAGGTACAGCCCGAGCACCAGCAGCAGGGAGCACCAGCCGGTGGTCAGGTCCTCGTGCCAGGAGGCGCGCCGGACCCGCCCTGAGGCCAGGTGCCGCGGGCCGGCGTCGCCGCGCCGCGCCCACGGCAGCCCGTCCGGCGCCCGCTCGTGCCGGCCCACCACCCGCAGGCCCGGTGCCAGCACGACGCTCATGGCTGCCAGCCCCGGTGCATGAAGTCGTTCGGCGCGGTCACGTTGACCAGCGCACCGAGCACCGCGGCCACCAGCGCCCCGGCGAACGCGATCACCAGCAGGTTGGCCATCACCTTGCGGACCAGCGGGTCGCCCACCAGCCGGCGCCGGTAGCGCAGCGCCACGAACGCCACCGCCGTCGCCAGGAACGGGGTGGTCCAGCCGATGTGGACCTTCCACTCCATCGCGAAGGTCTCCCAGAACGCCAGCCTCGAGCTGTGCAGCAGGTACTCCCGCGGGTACATGGAGATGTCCCCGCCAGGGGGCACCTCCGCCCGGTAGCCCGCGTAGCCGAACCAGGTCCCGGTCGCCGACGCCAGCCACGCCACCACCGCCAGCGCGGCCGTGCTCAGCTTGCGGATCCGGTCCTTCATCCGCGAGTCCCCGGAGGTGACCAGCGTCCCAAGGCCGCCGCCGAAGGCGTGGACGATCACGATGCCGAACGCCGAGTGGGTCATGAAGAACAGCTGGCGGGTGGTCAGCAGCTGCCCGCCGAGGATCACCACGCCGACCACCGCCGCCGCCGCGGCCGCGACCACGAAGACCACCACCGTGGAGGCGTTCAGCAGCCTGGAGGTCCGCCGGGAGGTCGCGCGGCTGTCGGCCCGGTCGCGCCGCGGCAGCCAGCCGAGCCCCTCGGCCTCCTCGGGCTCCACCGGCCCGTCGGGCTCCCAGAGCTCGTCCAGCTCCCCCAGCTCGCCCGAGATGGCCGGGTCGTAGCGGCCACGCCCGGCCGCCAACGGCTCCGCCTGGAAGCCGCCCGACCCGCCAGACCATGCGGGGTCCCAGTCCGGCAGCTCACCGGAGCGTCCCGGGTCCCAGTCAGGACGCCCGGCCCACCCGTCGGCGTCGCCGGGACGCTCGACCGGCCAGCCGTCCAGCGGATCGGCCCAGCCGCCCTGGCCGCCGGACCGCCCGTCGGTCCAGCCGCGCTCGGCCGGCGCCCGGCGGGTGTCCTCGCCGTGCAGGTAGCTGTCGCGCAGCCGCTCGAACAGCGGCTCGTCGCTCGGCCCCGCCGCAGCGGGCGCCGCCGCAGCGGGCTCCGGGTCGGAGCGCACCGCGCGCAGGCCGTTGCGACGCTTCGGCCTGCGGCCGTTGCGCGGCTCCGACGGAACGCCGTACCAGGCGTCCACCTCGTCGAACCCCCCCACGTCGTCGCCGCCGTCGTGCACCTGCGTCACGGCGCTCCCCCCTCGCGGCCGAGACCGCCAACCGTCATGAGGGACACGCGCGGGCGGGAATTCGCGCGCGAGGACGGCAGAGCAGGGGTCAGCGCCTTCCAGAGGGAAAGATCGAGCCAGGCCGCCATCGCAGCCACCTCGTATTCATGCGATGCAGCCAACGGCTGCAGGCCGACGGGGGGATCACGATCTCGCCAGCCAAATAGCAAGCCAGCAGGCAAGGTCGTGCGTCAGTATTTCTGCTCTGATAATCACCGAAGGGTCGCGGCGAGTGCGCCTACGGAGGCGTCTCAGGCATTTCCTGTCGTGGGGGCGGCAGGAAGGGGGAGCCCGGACCGATCCGCGATACGGCGAGACAGAGCGGCGGTTCAGGGGAACGGCTGAGCCGGGGGGAAAGCTATTCGTTTGGGTGCCATGGGGGTAGCGCGGCAGACTGTACGACACCCCCCTACTGCAGTCAAATCGTGTGTCGACCGAGATCATGCTGTGATCTTCCAGTCCCAGAGAAACCGGTCGCAGCCGTCAAGCCCCTCGACCAAATCCGGCACATGCCAGAAGACGGGAATCCGGCGCAGCCAACGTGAGTTCCCTCCCAAACCGGCGCACAAGCCACCGTTCCCGCCGCCCCGCCACCCAGGCGGGCGGCGCCGAGGCAGAGGGAGGAGGTGACCGACACCGTCGCCATGGGATCGTCCCTGTCCCTCGGACCGGGACGGTAGCGCGTAGCAATCACGAGCGGCCGGGCAGAGGACTCTCCCCCACCCGGCCGCTCGACTCATCTGCGG
>DASYRU010000410.1:0-7383 GCA_036004165.1 Actinomycetota bacterium | reverse complement strand
CCGCTCAGCCGGCTCGGCGAGGGCTCAGCTCGACCAGCAGCTCTGCCTGGTGGCCCCGGAGCCAGCGGGTGCCGATGTCGAGGCCGACCCGCCACAGGACCAGGCCGTAGACCACCGCGACCGGGCAGGCGATCGCCAGCGCCGGCGGCCAGGCGGCCACGCCGACCCCGACAAGGGCCAGCAGCGGCAGCAGCAGCAGGCCCTGGACGGCGAAGGCCGCCATCTGCACCAGCCCGACCAGGCAGCCCTGGCCGGGAGCCTGCACGGCCCACAGGTTGCTGGTCACCTCCGGCAGCGGGTAGGCGAAGCGGACCGAGACCACGTCGGCCACCCCGAGCGAGATCGCCAGGATGCCGACCGCCAGGCACAGCGCGACCGGCACGTACAGCCAGCCGCCGGTGAGCGCCGCCAGCACCACCGCCAGCGCGACGGTCGCGGCCAGCCCGGTCAGCGCGGTGGCCAGGTTCTTGCCGACCAGGTCGCCGCGCGGGTCGACACCGGCGGCCAGGTTCGTCCAGTAGGCGGGGCCGTCGTGGCCGAACTGGTTCATGCTGTTCTGGCAGAGCAGGAACACCGTTACCAGGGCGGCCAGCACCACCTCCGGCCGGGCCAGCCGGTCGGTGGCGGCCACGAACACCACCAGCCCGAGGGAGAGCAGGCCGCTGGTGAGCCAGGCGACCCGCAGCCGCGGGTGCCTGGCGAGGTAGCGGAGCTCCTTGGCGGCCACCGCGCCCCGCTGGTCGGTGGGGAGCAGGCGCCGGGCGACCCGGGGAAACAGCCCGGCGGCCGCCCTGGCCCTCGCGCGGGCGGGCGGCTCTGCGGTGGTCAGCACCCGGTCGAGGCTCCGCCACCACCACCAGCCGAGCAGCAGCACGACCATGGCGGCCGCCAGCAGCTCGCCGGTCGCCGCCAGCAGCCGGCCGCGGCCGGCGTCCACCACCGCCCTGGCGGCCAGGCCGGGCGGGAGCCAGCCGACCGCCCGGGCGATCGGCCGCAGCGCCTCCAGGTCGTCCTGCCCCACCCGCCGCAGCAGCCTGCCGCCGCCCTGGATCGCCAGGTTGAGCGCCAGCGCCAGCACCGACATCAGCACGATCGTGAGGTCCCTCGCCCGGCGCGAGCGCAGCCAGCGGGACAGGGCGGTCAGCAGCGCCCGGGAGCCGACCAGGCACAGCGCGAACTCGACCAGCACCGCCGCCGCCACCAGCACCAGGCCCGGGCCGAACAGGGGGGCGAAGCCGGCCACCGCACCGGTGAGGGCGACCAGCGTGCACAGCGGCGCGACCCCGACGCAGCCGGCGAGCGCCAACCCGGACACCAGCTGGCGGGGACGCAGCGGCAGCAGAGCGAGCATCGCGGGATCGAGGCTCGCCTCGCCGGCGAAGCTGAGCAGCGGGAACAGCCCCCAGCCGATGAACAACAGCAGGAACACCGCCTCCACCAGCAACAGGCCGACGCGGGGCTCCGCCCGTGGCACCAGCGCCAGCAGCAGGAAGCCGCCGGCGGCCAGCGGCAACCCGGCCAGCGCGCCGAGGACCAGGCCGACCTGCTGCTGCCAGTGGCTGCGGCGCAGGCCGTTGCGGAGCAGGGCCAGCTTCAGGCCGATGAGATGCCCAGCCACCCGAGCTCCTCGGTGGTGACGTCGCCGGCGCCGACCAGCTCCACGAAGGCGTCCTCCAGGCTGCGTCCGGCCCGCACCTGGTCGACCGGGCCCTCGGCGATCAGCCGCCCGAGGTGCATGATCCCGACCCGGTCGCAGAGGCGTTCGACCAGCTCCATCACGTGACTGGAGAACACCACGGTGGCGCCGCCGGCGGTGTAGCGCTCCAGCAGGCCGCGGATGGTGCGGGCCGACACCGGGTCGATCGCCTCGAAGGGCTCGTCGAGGAAGAGCACCCGTGGGGCGTGGAGCAGGGCGGCGGCAAGCGCGATCTTCTTGCGCATGCCGTGCGAGTAGTCGATCACCAGGGTCCCGGCCGCGTCCTCGAGGGTGAGCACGCCGAGCAGCTCGCGGGCGCGCTCCTCGACCGTGGCCGGCGCCATGCCGCGCAGCAGCCCGTTGTAGGTCAGCAGCTCGGCGCCGGTGAGCCGCTCGAACAGGCGCAGGTCCTCCGGCAGGACGCCGATGCGCGCTTGGCGGCCACCGGGTCGTGCCAGACCTCGACCCCGTCGACCAGCACCAGCCCGGCGTCCGGCCGCAGCAGCCCGGTGACCATGCTCAAGGTGGTGGTCTTGCCGGCCCCGTTCGGTCCCACCAGCCCGAAGAAGCAGCCGTGGGGGATGTCCAGGTCGACGTCGGCGACCGCCAGCTTGGGGCCGAACGCCTTGCGCAGCCCGCGGACCGACAGGGCGGTCGGCGAGCCGCCGGCGGCTGGCGCGGACGCGGCGGTCATTGAAGCGACAGCCTACCGGTCCGGACCGACCGGGAGGATCATGGAGGTATGCGCACGCGCTGGATGGCGGTGGGCCTGCTGATCGGGTCGTCGCTGCTGGCCGCCCAGGTGACCGGCGCGTGGGCCCAGTCGCCGCCGGCCCCGACGGTCCGCGGTCTGGAGCTGAACGGCGCGGTCGACCCGTTCGTGGCACGCTACCTGGCCGACGGGATCGCCGAGGCCAACCAGCGCGGCGACGGGGCCGTGCTGCTCACCATCGACACGCCGGGCGGCCTCGACTCGGCCATGCGCACGATCGTCAAGGCGATCCTCGGCTCCCGCGTGCCGGTGATCTGCTGGACCGGCCCGTCGGGGGCGAGGGCGGCGTCGGCGGGCATGTTCGTCATGCTGGCCTGCCCCGTCAACGCGATGGCTCCTGGGACCAACATCGGCGCCGCCCACCCGGTCGGGGTGAGCGGCACGATCGAGCAGGAGAAGGTCACCAACGACGCGGCCGCGTTCGCCCGCTCACTGGCCGAACGGACCGGCCGCAACGCCGACTGGGCCGAGCGGGCGGTGCGGGAGTCGGTCAGCCTCCCGGCCGAGGACGCCGTCCAGCAGGACGTGGCCGACCTGCTGGCCGCCTCCACCAGCGAGCTGCTCCGGGAGGTCGACGGTCGCACCGTGACCACGGCGGCGGGCAACCTCACCCTGCAGACCGCCGGCGCCGCCGTGCAGCCGCAGTCGCCGAGCCCGCTGGTGGGGCTGCTCCACGGCCTGATCGACCCCAACATCGCGTTCGTGTTCTTCTACCTCGGCTTGGCGCTGATCGTGATCGAGGTCCTCCACCCCGGTGTCTCCGTGCCGGGGGTGCTCGGCACCCTGCTGCTGGTGGTCAGCGTGGTCGCGTTCGGCATCCTGCCGATCCGCCTCGGCGGGCTCGCCCTGCTGGCCGCCTCGGTGGTGCTGTTCCTGATCGAGCTGAAACACCCAGGGATCGGGCTGCCGCTGGTCGGCGGCCTGGTCTGCCTGGTGCTCGGCGGGTTGCTACTGTTCGATCCGGCCGTGCCCGGCGTGCGCGTCTCGCCGTGGCTGCTCGGCCTGCTCGCCGCGCTGCTGGCCGGCTTCTTCGGGGTGGTGGTGCGGGCGGTCCTGGAGGCGCGCGAGCTGCCGGTCCCCGCCGGCATCGGGATGGACGCGCTCGTCGGGGAGCTGGGGGTGGCGCTGGGCCCGCTGGCGCCGAGGGGCGAGGTGCGGGTCGCCCACGAGCGCTGGAGCGCCGAGGCGGCCGGGGGCGCCATCCCGGCAGGCACCACCGTGCGGGTGGTGGGCCACGAGGGTCTCAAGCTGCTGGTCGAGCCGGCCCCGTCGCCGTTGGAAGGCGCGCCGGAGCAGGCGCGCCGGTAACCCGAAAGGACCATACGATGAGCAACCTGGCAGTCTGGATCGTGCTGGCCGTCGCCCTGGTGCTGCTGGTGCTGCTGGTCCGCGCCGCGGTCAAGATCGTCCGTGAGTACCAGCGGGTGGTGGTGTTCCGGCTGGGCCGCTCCATCGGCGCAAGGGGACCAGGGCTGGTGCTGATCATCCCGCTGGTGGACCGGGTCGTCTGGGTCGACCTGCGCGAGCTCTATCTCGAGATCCCGAGCCAGACCGCGATCACCGAGGACAACGCCAACATCTCCCTCGACTTCATCGTCTTCTACAAGGTGTTCGACGCGGTGATGTCGGTGCTGGCGGTGCAGAACTTCGCCGGCGCGGCGCAGAACATCGCCGCCACCACGCTGCGCAGCGTGGTCGGGGACATGACCCTCGACGACGTGCTCTCCAAGCGCGAGCAGATGAACGAGTGGCTGCGCTCCAAGCTCGACGACGTCACCGAGCGCTGGGGCGTCAAGGTCACCAACGTCGAGGTGCGCGAGATCACCCCGCCGCCGGGGGTGCAGGAGGCGATGACCCGCCAGATGTCGGCCGAGCGGACCCGCAGGGCGGTGGTCACCGAGGCGACCGGCTCCAAGCAGGCCCAGATCACCGTCGCCGAGGGCCAGAAGCAGGCCGCCATCCTCACCGCAGAGGGCGACCGGCAGGCCGCGATCCTGCGCGCCGAGGGCTTCTCGCTGGCCCTCTCCAAGATCTTCGACGTGGCCCACACGGTGGACGCCAACACCATGAGCCTGCAGTACCTGGAGGCCCTCAAGCAGATCGGTGCCTCCCCGTCGACCAAGTTCATCGTCCCCATGGAGCTGTCCAGCCTGCTGCAGAGCATCACCGGCTCCGCCGGCCGTGCCTTCGCCTCCCATCCGGACGGCGACCGGACCTGAGGGTGCCGGTCCGTATACTGCCGAGCGTGGAAACCTCGCCGCTGCCGGGTGCTGAGGACGCCTCCCCCGACCTGCTCGCCGGGCTGAACGACGCCCAGCGGCTGGCCGTGCTGACCACCGAGGGGCCGACCCTGATCGTGGCGGGAGCCGGGTCGGGCAAGACCCGCGTGCTCACCTACCGGGTGGCGCACCTGGTCAGGGACAAGCGCGTGCCGCCGACGGCGATCCTGGCGATCACCTTCACCAACAAGGCGGCAAGGGAGATGCGGGAGCGCCTGCGCCACCTGGTCGGCGGCGTGGTCAAGGCGATGTGGGTGTCGACCTTCCATTCGGCCTGCGTGCGGATCCTGCGCCGCAGCGGCGCGGCGCTCGGCTACGGCTCGAACTTCAGCATCTACGACGAGGGCGACGCCGAGCGGCTCATGACCCAGGTCTGCCGCCAGCTCGACTTCGACCCCAAGCGGCTGGCGCCGCGGGCGATCCGCCACGCGGTCAGCGCCGCCAAGGACGAGCTGCTCGGCCCGGAGGAGCTGGCCGACCAGGCGCTCGGCTTCTTCCAGAAGAAGACCGCCGAGGCCTACCGGCTCTACCAGCAGCGCCTGGTGGAGTCCAACGCGCTCGACTTCGACGACCTGATCATGCAGACGGTGCGGCTGTTCCGCGAGCACCCGCAGGTGCTGGCCGAGTATCAGCGGCGCTTCCGCTACGTGCTGGTCGACGAGTTCCAGGACACCAACCCCGCCCAGTACGTGCTGCTGCGGCTGCTGGCCGCCGAGCACCGCAACCTCTCGGTGGTCGGCGACGGCGACCAGTCGATCTACGCCTTCCGCGGCGCGACGGTCCGCAACATCCTCGACTTCGAGGCCGACTACCCCGAGGCGAACGTCATCCTGCTGGAGCGCAACTACCGCTCCACCCAGACCATCCTGTCGGCCGCCAACGCGGTGATCGCCAACAACCTGGAGCGCAAGCCCAAGAACCTGTGGACCGCGATCGGGGCCGGCAACCCGATCGTGCGGTTCCAGGCGGAGAACGAGCACGACGAGGCCGCCTTCGTGGTGGAGGAGGTCGAGCGGCTGCACGACCAGGGCGGCGACTACGGGCAGGTGGTGGTCTTCTACCGCACCAACGCCCAGTCCCGGCCGCTGGAGGAGGTGTTCGTCAAGGCCGGCCTGCCCTACAGGATCGTCGGCGGGGTGAAGTTCTACGACCGGCGCGAGGTCAAGGACCTGCTCGCCTACCTCAAGGCGGTGATCAACCCGCTCGACGAGGTCAGCCTGCGGCGGGTGCTGAACGTGCCGCGGCGCGGCATCGGCGACACCTCGGAGCGGGCGATCGGCCGCTTCGCATCCGAGGAGGGCATCCCGTTCGGGGAGGCGCTGCGGCGCGCCGGGGAGATCCCTGGTCTTGGCGCCCGCCAGACGCGCGCCGTGGCCGACTTCGTGGCGGTGCTGGACGAGCTCGCCGCCGGGATCGGGGAGGGGCGCTCCCCCAGCGTGCTGGTCCAGGACGCCTGGACCCTCTCCGGGCTGCTGCGGGAGCTGGAGGCCGACAGCTCGATCGAGGGCCAGGGCCGGGTCGAGAACGTCCGCGAGCTGCAGTCGGCCGCCGAGGAGTACGAGCTGCGCGAGCTGGAGGAGGCCCCCACCCTCGCCGGCTTCCTCGAGTCGATCGCGCTGGTCACCGACGCCGACCAGGTCGAGTCCGGCAGCCAGTCGGTGACCCTGATGACCCTGCACACCGCCAAGGGCCTCGAGTACCCGGTGGTGTTCATCGTCGGCCTGGAGGAGAACGTCTTCCCCCACGTGCGCTCGATCGGCGAGCCGCGCGACCTCGAGGAGGAGCGCCGGCTGGCCTACGTCGGCATCACCAGGGCACGCGAGCGCCTGTACCTGACCAACGCCTGGAGCCGGACGCTGTTCGGCGCCACCAACTACAACCTGCCCTCCCGCTTCCTCAAGGAGGTCCCCGAGGAGCTGGTCACCGTCACCGCCGGCGAGGTGGCCAAGGGGCAGGCCCGGGCGCGGACGGCCTCGACCTGGGGCGACGCCAGCCCCGCGTTCGGGGCGGGCCGCAGCTCCCTCGGTCCCCGGCCGGCGACGCCGTCCTTCGGGCGCCCGCCGACCCCGGCCGAGCGGCTCGCCGACCGGCAGCGGGGCGCCCTCGACCTCGGCCTGGCGCCGGGCGACGAGGTCGTCCACCGCCAGTGGGGCCGTGGCACGGTGCGGGCGGTGTCCGGGCAGGGCGAGCGAGCCATGGCCGAGGTCGACTTCCCCGGGCTCGGCCGCAAGCGCCTGCTGCTCCGCTACGCCCCGCTGACACGACCGTGAGGAGCCGCCGATGCTGACCACCCCCTTCACCGAGCTGCTCGGCTGCCGGCTGCCGTTGCAGCAGGCGCCGATGGGCGGGGTCACCACCCCCGAGCTGGTCGCGGCCGTGGCCGGCGCCGGCGCGGTCGGCATGGTGCCGGCCCAGATGCTCCCCGCCGAGGCGCTGGGCGCGCTCCTGGACGACCTGGCCGACCGCACCTCCGGGGTCTTCGGGGTGACGTTCCTGCTGCCGTTCGGGGCCGACCCGGCCTGCGTCGAGGTCGCCGCCGCCAGGGCCCGGCTGGTCGACTTCTACTACGCCGACCCGGACCCGGCCCTGGTCGCCGCCGTCCACGCCGGCGGCGCGCTCGCCTCCTGGCAGGCCGG
>DASYRU010000409.1:0-3382 GCA_036004165.1 Actinomycetota bacterium | reverse complement strand
TCGGCCAGCAGATGGTCGGGGGCCACGGCGAGGTCCGGGAGGTCGGCGGGCCTGGCGACCCCGCTGAGGACCAGGGCGGTCGCCCAGCCGAGCCGGTGGGCGCCGTCCAGGTCGGTGTCGGCGCGGTCCCCCACCATCAGGTAGGGGCCGGGGCCGATGGCGGCCGCGGCCGTCTCGAACAGGGCCGGCTCCGGCTTGCCGGCGACCTCCGGCCGCACGCCGGTGGCCGCCTGCAGCATCGCCAGGGTGGCGCCGGCCCCCGGCCAGAGGCCGTCCGGCGCCGGCAGGGTGGCGTCGGGGTTGCTGCCGACGAAGCGGGCGCCCGCCCGGATCGCCAGCGCCGCCGCCTTGACCCGCCCGTAGGTCAGGTCGGGGTCGAAGCCGGCCACCACGACCTCGGCCTGCCGCCATTCCTCGGCGTCGACCAGCCGGGCACCGGCCGCCTCCAGCGCCTGGCGCAGCCCTGGCCCGCCGAGCACCAGGACCGCCTTGCGGGCCAGCCCCTGCCCGCCCCCGAGCAGGCGCACGGTGGCCTGGGCCGAGGTGAGCACCTCCTCCACCGCGGCCTTCACCCCGAGGCGGCCGAGCCGCTCCACCACCTGGCCGGGTGGCCGGTAGGAGTTGTTGGTGACGAAGGCGAGCCGGACCCCGAGCCCGCGCAGCTCCTCGAGGGCGGCGGGAGCGGCCGGTACCGCCTGGTCACCGACGTAGACGACGCCGTCGAGGTCGAGGACGACCCCGCCGAAGGCGGCGGCGAGCACCCCCGGGTCAGCCACGACCACCCGGCGGTTCCCCGGACCCCTCCGGCTCTTGGCCCTGCTCCTCGACCCGGGAGAGGGCACGCCGGTAGGCGGCCACACCGGGCCGCATGGCGACGGCGAGCCGCAGGTGGCCGACGGCCAGGGCCCGCTCGCCGCCGCGAGCGAGGCAGAGGGCGAGGCCGAAATGGGCGTAGTCGTTGCTCGGGTCGATCTCCAGCGCCTTGGCGAACTCGGCCCCGGCCGCCGCCGGACGGCCCGCCCCGTAGTAGGCGCGGCCCAGCGCCTCGCGCACCGAGCCGTGCCCGGGCGCGACGTCGCGCGCCTGTTCGAGCGGGATCACCGCCTGGTGCGCGTGGCGGGCCGCGAGCAGCTGGCTGCCCCGGCGGAACAGCTCGTAGACGTCGGCGTCGATCGGGAACCTCCGGACGGATCGTGCGAAGCGGCGTGCCGGCTGGCGGTCGGGCGCTCCGGCTTGCTACAAACGGCCCATGACCTCCCATCCGACCCAGGCGGCTCCATGGTAGCCGTCGCCCCCTTCCAAGGCCTCCGTTTCGATCCCGCCGTCGTCGGCGACCCCGGCCTGGTGACCGCCCCGCCCTACGACGTCATCTCGGCCGAGGCGCGTGACGCCTACGAGGCCGCGAGCCCCTACAACATGGTGCGGCTGGTGCTGGCCCGCCACCAGCCCGGTGACCCGGGGCACTACCGTCGGGTGGCCGAGCTGCTGGCCGCCTGGCGGGCCGAGGGCGCCCTTCGGCTCGACCCGACGCCATGTCTCTATGTCTACGAGGAGACCTATCTCCTCCGCGGCGAGCGGCGGGTGCAGCGGGGTGTGCTGGCCAGCGTGACCCTCGACGACCGTGCCAGCTGGATCCTTCCTCACGAGCGGACCATGGCGGCGCCGGTGGCCGACCGGCTGCGGCTGCTGGAGGCGACCGCGGTGAACCTCTCCCCGGTGTTCGGCGTCTACGCAGGGGCGGGCCGGCCGGCGGCGATCCTCGAGGGCGTGACCGGGACGACCCCGGTGGTCGACGCGGTCGACGAGGCCGGGGTCGGTCACCGCCTCTGGCCGGTCGGCGACCGGGAGCGGATCTCCGCCTGGTGCCGGCTCCTGGCCGACCAGCGGGTCTTGATCGCCGACGGCCACCACCGCTACCGGACCTCGCTCGCCTACCGGGACGCGATGCGGGCGGCAACGCCCGGCCGGCGGGGACCCTGGGACCAGCTGCTGATGTTCCTGGTCGACGCCGACCTGCACGGCCCTGCCGTGCTGGCCATCCACCGGCTGCTCGCCGACCTGGACGGCCAGGCGGTCCTCGCCGGGCTGGAGGGCGACTTCGAGGCGCGGCCGGTCGCCTCCGCGGCCGACGCGGAGGCGCTGCTCGGCCGGCTGCCCGAGGAGGCCGTGGGGTTCGGGCTGTACGCGGGCGGGCGCGGCTGGCTCCTGGTCGCCCGCGACCCGGCGGCGCTGGCGGCCGAGGCCGGCCGCGACCGCCGCATGCTCGACGTCGAGGTCCTGCACGGCCCGGTCCTCAGCAAGCGGCTGGCGGTCAGCGACTTCGAGCGGCGGGTCGCCTACGAGAGCGACCTCGGCCAGGCGGTCAGGCGAGTGGACCGGGGCGAGTTCGCCAGCCTGGTGGTCCTCCGACCCGCGCGGTTCGCCGCCGTCGCGGCCATCGCCGGCGCCGGCGAGATGCTGCCGCCGAAGACCACCTACTTCTACCCCAAGCCGCGCGACGGCCTGGTGCTGCGCCCCCTCTGGCCGGAGGGGTCCGGCGGGTGAGCGTGCTGGACGCCCTGCCGGGCGGCATCACCGGCATCGACACCCACATGGGTGGCGTCTCGGAGATCACCGCCGGCTTCCTGCTCGGCGGCGAGCGCCCGGCGCTGGTCGAGACCGGTCCGGCCAAGGTGGCCGACGCGGTCGCCCGTGAGGTGACCGCGGCGGGCCTCGACCCCGCCGACCTGGCGTGGATCGTGGTCACCCACATCCACCTCGACCACGCCGGCGGGGTCGGGGACCTGGTGCGGAGGTTCCCGAACGCCACCGTGGTGGTCCATCCTGCCGGTGCCAGGCACCTGGTGGACCCGGAGCGCCTGCTGGCCAGCTCGGCCCGCGTCTACGGTCGGCTGATGGACACCGTCTACGGCGGGCTCACCCCGGTGGAGGCGGACCGTGTCAGGGCTGCCGGCGACGGCGAGACGCTCGACCTGGGCGGCCGGCGTCTGGAGCTGCTGCACGCGCCGGGCCACGCCAAGCACCACCTGGCCGTGTTCGAGCCCGACCTTGGCGCGCTGTTCGCCGGCGACGGGGGCGGGGTGCTGCTGCCCTCCACCGGCGTGCTCCGCCCCGCCACGCCGCCGCCCGACTTCGACCGCGACCTGGCCGTGGCGAGCCTGCACCGCTTCGCCGAGCGCGACCCCGCCCACCTGGTGCTGACCCATTTCGGGCCGATCACGCCGCCGGCCGAGCGGCTGGCCGAGGCCGAGGCGAAGCTGCTGCGGTGGTGCGAGACGGCCGAGCGGGCGGCCGAGGAGCAGGGGCCGGAGCTGGACCACATCGAGGCGGCGCTGCGCGAGCGGTTCGAGCGCGAGGAGGGCCACGAGTCGGGCGACCCGGA
>DASYRU010000408.1:0-4633 GCA_036004165.1 Actinomycetota bacterium | reverse complement strand
CCGGCCTCTGCCAGCGTCTCGAGCGCGCGGCGCAGGTCGGGCTCGAGGTCGCCGGTGCCGGCGGAGCGGCCGGCGTCGCCGCCAAGACGCACGACCCGGGCGTTGCGCTCGCCGAGGAAGAACTCGACCAGGCAGTCGCGGCACTCGGCCCCACCGGGGCAGTCGTCACAGCTGATCCGCAGTGGCTGCTCGCGTCCCATGTCAGCGGTTCCTCTCTGGTGCCGTCGGGGTCCGGCTCGGTTGCAACGACCATATCGGGGGGGTGTGACACGACAGCGAGGGGGCGACCACGCCGGCCGGAACCGAGCCGGGTTGTCGGGTATGGGTAACTTGCACATCCGTTTCCCATTCGTTACGGTGCCGCCGCCGCCCAGGTGGAGGTCCAGGTCCACGGGATCGACCGGAGCAGCGACGTGGGGGCCGGCCGCCCCAACGGTCGTCCGGTCGACAGGCTACGGCCCCGCTTCCCCCGGGTGGGGCCGTAGCCGTCATGGGCAGGCTCGCAGCCCGGTCGGTGGCCGGGTGTGCCGGATACGATGAGGTTCCCATGGACCCCACCCAGCCGCCCGGCCCGCAGTCCCCACCCGAACGGCGCCAGCCGCCGACCTGGGGCCCGCCGGCCGGTGGGCCGCCGCCCGGGACGGGCGGGGGGCGGGCGGGCCGGGTCGTTGCGGTGCTGGCCGCCACGGTGGCGGTCGCGTTGGCCGCCATCATCGTCCTGCGCCCCGGCATCCCCGCGGACCCGCCCGCCGGCTCGGCCGCTCCGCGGCGCCCCGCCGCCACCGTCCCGCCAGACCCAGGCGGCGAGGCGGTCCGGCTGCTCGCCAGGCGGGCCGCCGCCATCGTCCACCGCGACCGGGCCGCCTTCCTCGCCACCGTCGACCGCCGCCGCGCCGCCTACTACCGCTCCCAGGCCTCGCTGTTCACGCGGCTGCGGACGGTGCCGTTCTCGGCCTTCTCCTACCGGCTGACCGACGCCCGCGACCTGGCCACCCAGCGGCTGCGGCGCCGGTACGCTCCCGACCGCGTCTACCTGCCACGGGTCGAGGCCCGCTACCGCTTCAGCGGCCAAGACGCCTCACCCGTGCTGGCCAGGTTCTTCTACACCTTCGTGCAGACCCGCTCCGGCTGGCGCATCGGCGGCCAGGGCGACGCCAGGCCCGCCGGTCGCGACGACGTCGAGATCTGGGACGCCGGCCCGGTACGCACCATGCGCACCACCCGCACCCTGGTGGTCCACCATCCGGGTGATGAGCCGCTGGCCGGCCGGCTGCTGCAGGTCGCCGAACGCGCCTACGGCCAGGTGGCGGCCGCGTGGTCGGCACGCTGGGAGCGGAAGGTGGTGATCCTCGTCCCGCATGACGAGGCCGAGGCGGAACGCCTGGTCGGCGCGCGCGACCTGCGGCAGGTGGCGGCGGTCGCCGCCTCCTCGGTGGAGTCCGGCCCGGTCGAGCGGGTGCTCGGCAACCGCATCGTGGTCAACCCCAGCAACGTGACCGCCTATAACACCCTGAACCTCCAGATCCTGCTGACCCATGAGATGACCCACGTGGCCACGCGGAAGCTCGGCGACGGCGTGCCGTTGCTGCTGGTGGAGGGGTTCGCCGACTATGCCGCCCTGCGGCCGCTCTCGTTCCCGCTGGCGGTCACCCGGCCGGCGCTCGCCGGCCGGGTCCGCGCCGGCCGCTTCGACGGGACCCTGCCGGCGGACCGCGACTTCCGCGGCGCCACCGCGGCGGTCGCCTACGACGAGGCCTCCTCGTTCTGCCTGTGGGCGGCCCAGACCTTCGGCGAGCGCCGCCTCCGCGAGCTGTACCGGGCCTTCGCCGGCTCGTCCCCACCGAGCGGCGCCGAGCTGGACCGCGGCTTCCGGCGGGTCCTCGGCGTCTCCCGCAGGGCGGCGGAGGCGCGGTGGGCGGCCTGGGTCCGCGAGCAGCTGTGAACCGGAGGGGTCCGGGGAACCCCGAGGGGGTGCCCCGGAAGGTCGGGCCCCGGTCGGCGAGGAGGGTGCCGCGGCCGCCGCCGGCCGACCCGCTGGAGGCCTTCAGCGCCGAGGAGGTCAGCGCCTGCGTCGCCTACGCCAAGCCCCGCCGGCGATGGGCCTTGCTCGCGCTCCTGGTCGACCTGCTGCTGCTGGCGTGCCTCGCGCTCAGCGGCCCCGGCCGCTGGCTGGTCCGCTGGGCCGCGGAGCTGTCGGGGGGATGGGTGCCGGGCCAGGTGGTGCTGGCCGCCGTGGCCGTGCAGGCGGTCAGGGCCGCCGCCGCGCTGCCGTTCTCGCTGCGCGCCTTCCGCCAGGACAGCAGGGAAGGGCTGGCCACCCAGCGCCTGCCCGGCTTCCTGCCGGACTGGCTCAAGGCCAGGGCGGTCGGGCTGGTCCTGGTGGTGCTGCCGCTGGCCGGGCTGGTCCTCGGCGCCCGCTGGCGGCCGGCGGGCTGGCCGTGGGTGGCCGCCGCGGCGGCGGCGCTGCTGGTCGGTGGCCTGGCGCTGCTCGGGCCGGTGCTGATCGAGCCGCTGTTCAACCGCTTCACCCCGCTGGCCGCCGGGTCGCTCCGCGAGCGGCTGCTGGCCCTTGCCGCCGGCATGCGGGTGCCGGTCCGCGACGTGCTGGTGGCCGACGCCAGCCGGCGCACCACCAGGGTCAACGCCTACGTCTCCGGGCTCGGCCGCACCCGCCGGGTGGTGGTCTACGACACCCTGCTGGCCTCCCCGACCGCGGCGCCCAGGCCGCACGGCGCGGCCGGGGACGGCCCGGTGGCGCCGGCGGCCGCCCGGAACGACGAGATCGCGATGGTCATCGCCCACGAGCTCGCCCACGTCCGCCACCGCGACGTGCTCTGGGGGACGGTCGCGGGCGCGGCGGCGGCGGCCGGCGCCGTGCTGGCCGCGACCTGGCTGCTGGAGCTGGACCGGCTGTGCGAGCGGCTCGGCGTGACCGGCCTCGGCGACCCGCTGGCCGCCCCCGGCCTGCTGCTGCTGGCCGCCCTCGCCGGCCTGCTGGCCGCCCCAGTGGCCAGCGCGATCAGCCGCTGGGCGGAGGCAAGGGCCGACTGGGTGGCGCTGGAGGTCACCCGCGACCCCGCCACCGCGGTCGCGGTGGAGCGCCGCCTGGCCCTGGAGAACCGCGCCGACCTGCGCCCCAACCGGCTGCTGCTGGCGCTGTTCGCCAGCCACCCGCCGACCATGGCCCGCATCGCCCAGGCCTGGCTGTGGGCCGGGCGCCAGCGCCCGGGTCAGCCGCCCCAGGCCGCGACGACCCCGTACAATCGGCCGCCGTGAGGCTGCTGCTGGTCACCAACGACTTCCCGCCCCGGCCGGGCGGCATCCAGCAGTACTGCCACAACCTGGTGGCCAGGCTCCCACCCGACCGCGTGGTGGTGTACGCCCCCGACTGGCCGGGAGCGGACGAGTTCGACGCCGCCCAGCCGTTCCGGACCGTCCGCCACCCGGGCCGGCTGATGCTGCCGGTGCCGGACGTGCTCCGCCGGGCGGTCGCGCTCACCAGGGAGGTCCGGCCCGACGTGATCTGCTTCGGGGCGGCCTTCCCGCTCGGGTTGCTGGCCGGGCGGCTCACCCGCGCCACCGGGGTGCCCTGCGTCGGCTTCACCCACGGCGTGGAGGTGGCGGTGGCGCGGGTGCCGCTGGTGCGGCGGCTGCTCGCCAGGGTCGCCGGCGACCTGCGCCTGGTCACCGCCGTGAGCCGCTGGTCGGCCGCCAGGGTGGCGCGGGGGGTACGCGGACGCTGCCCGGTGGAGCTGCTGCCCTCCGGGGTGGCGGTCGACGCCTACCACCCGGGGGTCGACGGCGCGCCGGTGCGCGCCCGCCACGGGCTCGGCGACGACCCGGTCTGCGTCTGCGTTTCCCGGCTGGTGCCCCGCAAGGGCCAGGACCGGCTCATCCAGACCTGGCCGGCGGTGGTGGCCAGGGTGCCGCGGGCGCGGCTGCTGCTGGTCGGCGGCGGCCCCTACCAGCGCCGGCTGCGCCGGCTGGCCGCGGCCAGCCCGGTCGCCGACCGCATCCACCTGACCGGCGAGGTGGCATGGGCGGACCTGCCGGCCCACTACGCCGCCGGAGACGTGTTCGCGATGCCCTGCCGCACCCGCTGGCTGGGCCTCGACCTGGAGGCGCTCGGCGCGGTGTTCCTGGAGGCGGCCGCGGTCGGGTTGCCGGTGGTCGCCGGCCGCTCCGGCGGCGCGCCGGAGACGGTCGTGGAAGGGGTCACCGGGACGGTGGTCGACGGCCGCCGCGCCGGACCGGTCGGGCGGGCGGTCGCCGAGCTGCTGG
The DNA here is from genome assembly GCA_036004165.1 of Actinomycetota bacterium. Classification (GTDB taxonomy): domain Bacteria; phylum Actinomycetota; class CALGFH01; order CALGFH01; family CALGFH01; genus CALGFH01. The sequence goes on along the minus strand of DASYRU010000408.1, from coordinate 352 downwards.
CCGACCCGCAGCGGGCCCGGTCGATGGGGGCGGCGGGACGGCGGCGGATGGAGGCCGAGTTCTCCTGGCAGGCGCTGGTGACCCGCCTGGAGAAGCTGCTTGCCGAGGCGGCCGCCGGTTGATGAAGGCCGCAAGGGCGAGCGCGCCGCTGCGGATCAGTTTCGCCGGCGGCGGCACCGACGTGCCGCCCTACCCGGCCGCCCACGGCGGCGCGGTGCTCTCGGTCACCATCGACCGCTGCGCCACCGCCGAGCTGCGCCCGCGGGCCGACGGCGACTACCACGTGGAGTCGCTCGACCTGATGGCAAGGGCCGCGTTCGCCCCCGACGAGCTGGTCTTCGACGGCCACCTC
>DASYRU010000407.1:0-1690 GCA_036004165.1 Actinomycetota bacterium | reverse complement strand
GTCGGGCACCGGGATCACCATGGCGACGTCGTCCATCGGGATGGCCACCGCGGCGGGCATCAGGGACTCCGGCACCAGCACGATCGCCACGTCGCTGATCCGGGTGATGCCGGCCAGGTCCTCCGCCTTGGTCATGGGTGTGAGATCCAGCATGGCGACGTCCCGGATCACGCCCTCGAGCCGTCTGTCGGTCACGATCACGCCCTCCTGGCGTCCAGCAGCCGCAGGCCGGTCCGCACCAACCCGAAGCCGGCCGCCTGCCGCAGCCGCCGGTAGCCGGCCAGGGCCCAGCGCCCTCCGGCATGGCTCGCCCTGGCGCGCGCCACCATCCGCTGCCGGTCCGCTTCGCGAACCAGGTTCTGCATCTTCGCTCGGATCTCTGCCTCAGGAACGACCCACATCTGCGGCCTCCTCCGTCTCGCCCTGCCGTCCTTCACGCTGTACGACGGATGAGGGGGCCGAGTGTTGGCGCCAGGTCAGAAGCGGATCGCGCCGAGACCGAGGCGGACGTTGGGGGCGACCCGGACGCCGCCGGCGAGGATGTTGCCGGCCTCGATCATCACCTTGTCGCCCACCACCGCACCGTCGCGGACCACCGCGCCGTCGCCGACCACCACGCCGCTCCCGACGATCGAGTCGGACACCTTGGCGCCCCGCTCGATCCTGGCGCCCTCCAGCAGCACCGAGCGCTCGAGGCGGGCGCCGCCGGCGACCACCGCGCCGGGGCCGAGCACGCTCGGTCCGAACACCCTGCCCTCGTCCTCGACCCTCGCGCCCTGCCCGACCAGGATCGGGCCGCGGAGCACGGCGCCCTCGCCGATGACCGCGTCGTCGGAGAACCACTGGCTGCGGCCCCGCTCGGTGGCGTTGATCGGCAGGTGCAGGCGCCCCTCCAGCAGGTCGAACTGGGCGGCCAGGTAGGCGATCGGGGTGCCGAGGTCGCGCCAGTAGCCGTGCAGCTCGTAGCCGTGGACCGGCGCGCCGGAGGCCAGCAGCGACGGGAACAGGGTGCGCTCGAACGACGACGGCCGCCCAGCGGGCACGTGCTCAAGCACCGACGGTTCCAGCACGTAGACGCCCGCATTGATCAGGTCGGTGACCCAGCCGCCCTCGTCGGGGCCGGGCTTCTCCAGGAAGGCGGTGACGCGGCCGTCGCCGTCGACCGGGACCAGCCCGAACGCGCTGGGGTCCGGCACCCGCACCAGGGCGAGGGTGGCCGCCGCCTTGCGCTCGAAGTGGAGCGCGACCAGGCGCCGAAAGTCCACGTCGACCAGCACGTCGCCGTTGAGCACCAGGAAGGTGCCGTCGAGCAGGTGGGAGAGACGCTTGACGGCGCCAGAGGTGCCCATCGGCGTGTCCTCGGAGGAGAGGACCACGTCGACCCCGGCCTTGCGCGCCTCCGGCAGCAGCTGGTCGAACGCCTCCGGCAGGTACATGGTGGACAGCACCACTTCGGTGAACCCGGCGGCGGCGAGCTGGCGCAGCGTGTGCAGCAGGAACGGCTCGTTGGCGAACGGGATCAGCGGTTTGGGCCTGGTGCTGGTCAGCGGGCGCAGGCGGGTGCCGAAGCCTCCGGCGAGGATGACGGCTTGCACGTGACGATCTCCTGACGCGACGGGAGCGGGCCGGCGTCGGCCGGCCGGCGTCACCGCAGTCTACGGCGCGGGCGGCACAGGGTTGAAGCGGCCGC
>DASYRU010000406.1:0-2844 GCA_036004165.1 Actinomycetota bacterium | reverse complement strand
CCTTGCCGTACGACGTGACCGACCTCGCCCTCGCCGACGAGGGACGCCTGCGCATCGAGTGGGCCGACCGGCACATGCCGGTGCTGCGCGACATCCGCGCCCGCTTCGAGAAGGAACGGCCGCTGGCCGGCCTGCGGGTGGCGGCCTGCCTGCACGTGACCACCGAGACCGCCAACCTCGTCCGCGCCCTGAAGGCGGGCGGCGCCGACGTCACCCTGTGCGCCTCCAACCCCCTGTCCACCCAGGACGACACCGCCGCCGCGCTGGTCCGGCACTACGGCGTCGACACCTTCGCCCGCCGCGGGGTCGACACCACCGGCTACTACGCCCACCTGGAGGCGGCCCTCGACACCCACCCCAACGTGACCATGGACGACGGCTGCGACCTGGTCACCCTGCTGCACACCAAGCGCCGCGAGCAGCTCGGCGAGGTGCGCGCGGGCACCGAGGAGACCACCACCGGGGTGATCCGGCTGCGGCAGATGGAGCGGGAGGGCGCGCTCTCCTACCCGATCATCGCCGTCAACGACACCCCCACCAAGCACCTGTTCGACAATCGCTACGGCACCGGCCAGTCGACCATCGACGGCATCCTGCGGGCGACCAACCTCCTGCTGGCCGGCACCACCTTCGTGGTGGCCGGCTTCGGCTACTGCGGCAAGGGCCTGGCGATGCGCGCCCGCGGGATGGGCGCCAAGGTGCTGGTCACCGAGGTCGATCCGGTGCGCGCGCTGGAGGCGGCGATGGAAGGCTACAGGGTGGCGCCGATGGCCGAGGCGGCCCGCGAGGCCGACGTGATCGTCTCGGTCACCGGCGACCGTGACGTGCTGCGGCGCGAGCACTTCGAGGTGATGAAGGACGGGGTCGTGCTGGCCAACTCCGGCCACTTCGACGTCGAGATCGACAAGGGCGCCCTGCGGGAGCTGGCCACCTCGGTGGTCCGCGTCCGTGAGAACGTGGAGGCGTTCACTCTCGAGGACGGCCGGCGCCTCAACCTGGTCGCCGAGGGCCGCCTGGTCAACCTCGGCGCCGCCGAGGGGCACCCGGCGGCGGTGATGGACCTGTCCTTCGCCGACCAGGCGCTGTCGCTGGAGTGGCTGGCCGGCCAGGACGGGCTGGAGGTCCGCGTCCACGACGTGCCCCCGGAGATCGACGCCGAGGTCGCCAGGGTCAAGCTGGCCACCATGGCGATCGAGATCGACGCCCTGACCGACGCCCAGCAGAGCTACCTGCACTCCTGGACCGAGGGGACCTAAGCCTGGCGCCGCGCCTCAGCCTGGCGGGGTGAAGCCGCCGCCGGACGGCGCAGCGGGTGGCGCGGGTGCGGGCGGCGCCGGCGGGGCCGGCCGCGTCGGCCCCGCCGCCGGCGCCGGAACCTGCCCCTGGACCGGCGCCGGGGCGGGCGGGCGGGGTGGGGCGGGTGGCGGCCCTTGGGTGGTGGCGCGCTGGCGCTGCTGGTGGGCGGCGGCGACGCAGCGCAGGAACAGCTCGGGGGTGCTGCCGGCAGGAGGCGGCGGGCGCAGCCGCCCGGCGAGCGGGTTGGCCAGCTGCAGCGCCAGCGCCGTGCGCGGGCCCGGCGGCAGGCTGTCGGCCCGCAGCAGGAAGGTCCGCACCGCCTGGTACTCCTCGATGGTCAGCCGGCTGCTGTCCAACGCCGAGGTGTAGGCCTCCATCCCGGCGGGGGCGTGGAAGCTGACCGGCGCAGGAGCCGCCAGCCCGCTGCGTTCGCGCAGCACCAGCGTGCCGGCCACCAGGTCCCCGAGCCGCTGGTTGTCCGGGGTGAGCAAGATGAACACGACCGCGAAGAAGCCGCCGGCGATGGCGAAGTCGACCAGGCCGAGCAGCGACCGGATGGCCGCATGGCGGAAGCGGACCGGCCCTCCCTCCTTGGTCACCACCCGCAGGCCGAGCGCGGCCTTGCCGACGGTGCGGCCCCGCCAGAGGGTCTCGCAGGCGATGAAGTACCCCAGCCACCAGCCGGGCAGCAGCACCAGGATCAGCGTGAGCGCCACCCAGTCCGGCACCACCACGTCGCTCGCCTGGCCGAGCAGGGCGACCGCGAACAGCCCGAGAAAGATGCCGACGACCACGATCACCATGTCGATCAGGTAGGCGAGGATCCGCGAGCCGATGTTGGCGGTCTGGAACTGGAGCGCCACCGCCTCCGGCGTGACCATGCGGGCCGACTCGAGCTGCGCCATCCCGACCGTGTCCCCTCTGGAGTCCGCGGCGCCGCCGCCGCGACGAGGCGAGTGTATCCAGTGCCGGACCCGCTACCCGCGGGAACGCGAAGCCGTCTTCTCCCAGACGGAGACGTGCTTGGTGCTGTCGCTGGTGAACGGCTCCCGCTTCCAGCCGCTCCAGCGCTCGCGCAGCGTCATCCCGGCCAGCCGCGCCATCAGGTCGAGCTCCGACGGCCACACGTAGCGAAACGGCGGTGCATAGACCTCGAGGCTGCCGTCGACCACCGTGTAGTGATGGGAGATCAGGCCCTGCGACGCGACGTCGTACTCGTCGAAGCCGAGCCTGGTGGCGCTCAGGTTGAACGCCCGGACGGTCTCGCCCGGTGGGAGCCGCTGGAGTGCCGGAACCATGACCTCGATCACGAAGCACCCGCCCGGCTCGAGATGCGCGGCGACGTTCTGGAAGCACGCGACCTGCCCGTCCTGGGTCGTCAGGTTCATGATCGTGTTGAAGACCAGGTAGGCGACCGTGAACCTGCCTTCGACGGTCGTGGTCGCGAAGTCGCCGATCGTCACACCGATCTGCTGCGCGCCTGGCTTGGCGCGCAGCCTCGCGACCATCGCTTCCGACAGGTCGATCCCGTGCACGCGGATGCCGCGT
>DASYRU010000405.1:0-2333 GCA_036004165.1 Actinomycetota bacterium | reverse complement strand
GGAGCGCCGGCAGCACCACCCGCCACTGCTCCCGGTGGACGTGGTGGACCAGCACCACCACCGGCCGCCTGCACCCCAGGGGCGAGAAGAACGGCAGGCCGTTCTGGACGTCGACGACCACCTCGTGCTCGCCGAGGCGCCCGGTGAGGTGGGCCCACCATGCCTGCAGGTAGACGCCGAGGCGCGAGCCGCGGCGGACGATCCGGACGCCGCCGCTGCGCTCCTCGGAGGGGGCCGCCTGGTGGGCGGCGCAGAACAGCGTGACCGGGCGGCCCTTGGCGGCGAGGCCGGCCGCCACCTGCTGGACGTAGACCTCGGAGCCACCCCCCTCCGGGTGGCTGGTGTCGCGCCAGTTGAGGAAGAGGACACCGCCGGGGCGGTCGGGCGGCGGCGACGGCGGTTGCAGCGCGGGCAGGGGCTTCATCGGCGACGGACCCTATCCCACTTCGGCGACGGTTTGAACGGATCTCGGGCAATTCGCCAGCTTCAACGCGAAGCAGCCGCCCCGGAGGGGGTCCGGGGCGGCTGCTTGGCGGCAAGGTCAGGGTGTGCGGGTGCGGCGGGCCAGCGCCAGGACGGTCGCGCCGGTGGCCAGCAGGCCGAGCCCGGTCACCAGCAGGGACTGGCCGCGCGAGCCGGTGAACGGCAGCGTCCCGGTGCCGCCGCCGGAGACCGACGGGGACCCGGACCCGGTGGTGGGCAGGTCGACCACCAGCCGCGACGGGTTGCTCAGCGTGAACGTCTTGAACGGCACGCGGTGGTCGAGGCCGAGCCCGTAGCTCACCACGCCCTCGAAGTCGCCGAGCAGCGCGACCTCCTCGAGGACGGGGAAGCCAGGCGAGAAGCGCCTGGGGCTGACGGAGGGCTGGCCGCTGCCGTCGTGGGCGATGGCGTCGTGGAACACCACCTCGAGGTCGGCGGCGCCGGCCACCTGCACCTGGTTCCCGGAGCCGTCCTGGACGAGCCGGTCGACGTAGCGGACGCGGTGGCTCGGCAGCCCGCCGCGGAACTCGAAGACCACCCGGTCGAAGCCGGGGTGCCGCGCGGCGCGCACCGCGACCAGGGTCGGCTGGGACTGCGCGCCCGCCGGCGCGGCGAAGGCGAGGACGAGAACGGCGAGGATGGCGGTGAGGACGACGGTCCGGATGAGCCGCATGGCTACCCCCTTCATCGAAGCTGCTGCAGCCAGCATCCGCCGGTCTGGTCACATGGCAGGTACGGCGCGGCCTCCGCAGGGACGCACTAGCGCCTCGAAATGGTCACGAGAGCAAGCACCGCTGCCGTAAGGTGGCCGGCATGGCCGACCTCGGCGGTGTGGCGCTGGTCCTGCTGGACCTGGACGGGACCGTCTACGAGGGCACCCGGCCGGTGGCAGGCGCCGACGCCGCGATCGGCCGGCTGCGCCGCGCCGGCCTGGCGGTCCGCTTCGTCACCAACACCGACTCGGTGCCCCCGGCCGCGCTGGTCCAGCGGCTGGCGGGGATGGGCGTGGAGGCGGCCGCCGGCGAGGTGCTGACCCCGGTGGCGCTGGCCGCCAGGCTGCTCGGCGAACGGAGCGGCGCCCGCGTGCTGGCCGTCGCCGCGCCGGCGGTCCGGGCGCTGCTGGCCGGCACGCTGGCGGGCCCGGGGGAGCGCCCGACCCACGTGCTGGTCTGCGACCCGAGCTTCGGGGCCTGCTACGACGACCTGGACCGCGCCTTCCGCGCCGTGCGGGACGGCGCCGAGCTGGTGGCCACCCAGGTCGCCCGGATCGCCCGCCGCGACGACGGCGAGCACCTGGACACCGGCGGCTTCGTGCGCCTGCTCGAGTACGCGGCCGGGGTCGAGGCCCGGGTGCTCGGCAAGCCGTCGCCGGAGTTCTTCCGGCTCGCCCTCGACGCGGCCGGGATGCCGGCCGGCCGGGCGCTGATGGTCGGCGACGACCTCGACTCGGACGTGCGTGGCGCCCTGGCGGTCGGCATGCGGGCGGTGCTGGTCCGCACCGGCAAGGGGGCGGAGCCGTCCGGGGACGCCGAGGGCGGCGGGCCGGACGCGGTCGTCGCCAGCATCGCCGACCTGCCCGACCTCATCGGCGTCCGGTAGGGTGTCGTCTTCCGCCACGCCCCGTCCAGGGAGACGTCATTGAGCGACAGCTTCGCGACCCTCGAGACCAACAAGGGCGCCATCCGCGTGCGCCTGTTCCCCGACACCGCTCCGAAGACGGTCGAGAACTTCGTCGGCCTTGCCACCGGGAGCAGGTCCTGGCAGGACCCGAAGACCGGTGCCGAGCAGCAGCGCCCGCTGTACGACGGCACCATCTTCCACCGGGTCATCCCCGACTTCATGATCCAGGG
>DASYRU010000404.1:0-7911 GCA_036004165.1 Actinomycetota bacterium | reverse complement strand
ACGGCGGCGTCGAAGTCGAGGAAGCCCTTCTGGACGCGCTCGATCAGGTCCTTGCCGCCGACCACGTCCGCCCCGGCCGCCTCGGCCTCACGGGCCGCCTCGCCCTCGGCGAACGCGGCCACGCGCACGGTCTTGCCGGTGCCATTGGGCAGGGTGACGGTGCCGCGGACCATCTGGTCGGCGCGCCGCGGGTCGACCCCGAGGCGGAAGGAGACCTCGACGGTGGCGTCGAACCTGGTCGGGCTGGTGGCCTTGGACAGCTCCAGCGCGTCGTAGGGGTGGTAGAGGGCGCTGCGGTCGATCTTCTTGATCGCGTCGGCGTACTTCTTGCCTGCCATCTGGCTGGTCCTTTCGTGGTGCCTGCGGAGCCGCCGGCGGCCCCTCCCACTGCGTCGCTCGTGCCGTCCGGCGCTCAGCCGGAGACGGTGATGCCCATCGAGCGGGCGGTGCCCTCGACCCCCCGCATCGCGCCCTCGATGTCGAGCGCGTTGAGGTCGGGCATCTTGGTCTCGGCGATCTCGCGGACCTGGGCCCGGGTGACGGTGCCGACCTTCTCGCGGTGCGGCTCGGGCGAGCCCTTCTCGACCCCGGCGGCCTTGCGCAGCAGCACGGCGGCGGGCGGCGTCTTGAGGACGAAGCTGAAGGTGCGGTCCTCGTAGATGGTGATCTCGACCGGGATCACGTTGCCGGTCTGGGCCTGGGTGGCCGCGTTGTACTGCTTGCAGAAGTCCATGATGTTCACGGCATGGGGACCGAGGGCGGTCCCCACCGGCGGCGCAGGGGTGGCCTGGCCGGCCGCGAGCTCGATCTTGACGACCGCCGACACGCGGCGCCGGCGGCTTGGCTGGGGTGGCATCGTCTGCTGCTCGCTCCTTGAGGGCTTGCTGGTGGTGGTCAGAGCTTCTGGACCTGGTCGAAGGCGAGCTCGACCGGGGTCTCGCGGCCGAAGATCGAGACCAGCACCTTGAGCTTCTGCTGGTCGGCGTTGATCTCGGCGATCGAGCCGGGGAGCTGCGCGAACGGGCCGGAGGTCACGGTGACCGACTCGCCGACCTGCCATTCGACCCGCGGCTTGAGCTTCTCGACCGGCTTGGTCTCGAGGATCTTGGCGACTTCCTTCTCCGACAGCGGGGTCGGCTTGGCCCCGGAGCCGACGAAGCCGGTCACGCCCGGCGTGTTGCGCACCACGTACCAGGAGTCGTCGTCCAGGTACATGCGGACCAGCAGGTAGCCGGGGAAGACCTTGCGGGAGACGACCTGCTTCTTGCCCCCCTTGATCTCCATCACGTCTTCCATGGGGATCACGACCTCGAAGATCTTCTCCTCCATGTTCATCGAGGAGATGCGGCTCTCGAGGTTGGCCTTCACCTTGTTCTCGTAGCCCGCGTAGGTGTGGACGACGTACCAGTCCCCGATGCTGGAGCCGGGGCCGGTGGTTCCGGTGGCGATGTCGGTGCTCATGACGCTCCTGTTCAGTCGCCGAAGACGGCCAGCACGGCCTTCCCGAACAGGGTGTCCAGCAGGAAGATGACCGCGGTGATGGCGCTCACTGCGACCAGCACCACCACCGTGTAGCCGGAGACCGTCCGGCGGTCTGGCCAGTTCACCTTCCGCAGCTCGCTGGTGACCTCGCCGCCGAACGACGTGATCCTGCGCCACCGCGACCGCCGGGTAGCCTGCTGGCCGTCCTTGGCCGTCTGCTGCTGCTGGCGTGACAGCTGCTGCTTGCGCAGCTGCTGCAGGCGCGCCGCCTGGTCGGCGGTGCGCTGCTGGCGGGCCATGGCCCGCTTGGTTTCCCTGTTCATCGCAAGACTTGCTCCTCGCGCCGGGAGGCGCTGGTCGGTCCTCCACCCTTGCCCGGCCGATCTCGACAAGGGACGGCAGGCCAGGAGGGACTCGAACCCCCAACCACCGGTTTTGGAGACCGGGACTCTACCAATTGAGCTACTGGCCTAGGGAGCTGGGGCGCCCCGGGCCCTGGGCCCAAAGCCAGACGAGTATAGGTGCGATCGTCCGGCACGGACAAGGCGCCGACTCCATCAGCTCAGGTAACCAGGGTAGAGCAGGGCCAGCTCGTGGGGCCAGGTGGTCAGCAGCCGCAGCTCGTCGTCGGTGAGGGGGCGACCGGTGGCCGCGTTGGTGAGCTGCACCAGCCGGAAGACGAGGTCCTCGTCGCCGGCGGCCACCGCCAGGCCGAGGCCGTCCAGCACGTGCCGGAAGCCGGCCCTGCCGCCGTACTCGCCGGTCAGCACGACCCGGCCCTCGCGTGTCCACCAGTCGTGCGGGAACGGCCCGAGGGTCTGGTCGTCGTACAGCTCGTAGTTGTGCCGGTCCTTCAGCGCGCCGTCGGCGTGGATGCCGGACTCGTGGGCAAAGGCGTTGCCACCGACGCCCGGCTGACCGAGCGGCAGCGGCTGGCCCATGGCGTAGGCCGCCCAGAGTCCGAAGCGGCGCGCCCAGGCGAGGTCCAGCTCGTCGCCAAGCTCGACCCGGCCGGCGACGCCGAGGCCGTGCCGGAAGGCGAGGATGCAGGCGAGCAGGTCGGCGTTGCCGGCCCGTTCGCCGACGCCGTTGACGCAGGTGTTGACCCAGGCGTCCTGGCCGGCGTCCAGGTCGCCGAGAGCGCCGGCGACCGAGTTGGCGACGGCCATGCCGAGGTCGTTGTGGCAGTGGGTCTCGACCGGGAGGCCCACGGTGGCGGCGAGGCTGGCGAACCGGTCGCGGATCCGCGCTGGGGTGTCGCCGCCGATGGTGTCGCAGTAGCGGACCCGGTCGGCACCGGCCTCCCTGGCCGCGACGGCGAACTCGGTGAGGTAGGCGTCGTCGGTGCGGGAGCCGTCCTCGGCGTTCACGCCGACGGTGACCACTCCGGCCTGCTTGGCCGCCCTGGTGGCGGCCACCATCTGCTCGATGACCGCGGCGCGGTCCAGCCGGCCCCTGAACTTGTTGCGGATCATCTGGTCGGAGGTCGAGATCGACAGGTTGAGGTGCTCGAGCCCGAGGGGCAGCGACGCCTCCACGTCGTCGACCACCGCCCTGGTCCAGCCGGACAGCCGTAGGTCGCCGAACGCGCCGGCCTTTGCCAGGGCCAGGTTGGCGCGGATGTAGGGCACCTCGTGGAACAGGAACGGGAAGCCGGCCTCGGACTGCGCGACACCGAGCTTGCCCAGGTAGAAGTTCACCATCGTCTTGCCGAACTTGGACAGGTTGATCCTGGCGGTCTGGACGCCGTCACGGTTGGTCACGTCGAGGAAGTGGATGCGTGGCATGGGCGTGCCTCCAGCATGCGGTGGCTATAAGGTTGACACGCACCGTCACCAATTATCAATATTGATCAATATTAGTCTCGGCGGAGGGGGGGCCCGATGGAGCGGCTGACCGCCGTGGAGGCGGCGGCGCGGCTGGGGATCAAGCCGGCGACGCTCTACGCCTACGTCAGCCGGGGGCTCCTGGGCCGTGAGCGCGCGCCGCACGGGCGCGCCAGCACCTTCGACGCCGGCGAGGTCGAGCGGTTGGCCCGCCGCGGCCGTACCGGTCGACGGGGTCGGCGCCCGCGGACCGAGCTGGTGGTCGAGTCGGCGCTGACCGCCATCGAGGGCGGGGCGTTCTACTACCGTGGCCTGCCGGTCACCGAGCTGGCCGCCACGCGGACCTTCGAGGAGGTTGCCGAGTGGCTGTGGACGGGCCGCCTCGCGCCGCGGGCTGCGTGGCGGGCCGGCGCGGCCACCCTCGAGGCCGCCAGGCGGGCCCAGGCCGCCCTGCCCGAGGGAGCCCTGCCGCTGGAGCGGATCCGGGTGGTCGCGGCCACCCTTGCGGCCGGCGACGACCTGCGGCTGGAGCTGCGCCCGGAGGCGGTGACCGCGGCGGGCCGGGCCCTCATCGCCGGACTGGTCGACTGCCTGCCGAGGCTGGGCCGGGCACCCTCGCCAGACGCGAGCATCGCCGGCCGCCTGTGGCCAGACCTCTCCCCACTCGACCCCGACCCGGCCCTGCTCGGCATCCTCGATGCCGCCCTGGTGCTGCTCGCCGACCATGAGCTGGCCGCCTCGACGGTGGCGGCCAGGGTGGCGGCCTCGGTCAGGGCGGACCCCTACGCGGTCGCCTCGGCGGGGCTGGCCACGATCAGCGGCGCCCACCACGCCGGGGCGTCGCTGGCCATGGAGGGACTGCTGGCGGAGATCGAGCGGCCGGAGCAGGCGGCCAGGGCGGTCGGCGAGCGGCTGCGGCGAGGCGAGCGGCTGTGGGGGATCGGCCATCCGCTCTACCCGGACGGTGACCCCCGGGCGGTGTTCCTGTTCGAGCGGCTGCACCGTGCGGCGGACGGGTGGAGCAGGCTTGCGGTCGTCGACGCCCTGCTGGACGCGACCAGGCGCCGGGGCCTGCCCCCGCCGAACGTCGATCTCGCGCTCGCCGGGCTCGCCCACGTCGCGGGGATGACGCGAGGCGCCGGCGAGGCGATCTTCGCGATCGCCAGGGTGGCCGGCTGGCTCGCGCATGCCCTGGAGGAGTACCAGCGCGACGTCCCGTTCCGGCCCCGCGCCCTCTACACCGGCCCGTCGCCCAGCCAGCCGCCTGCCTGAGCGTGGCCGCTGGCCGGAGTCCGGCCGCCGGGCCGGCTACTTGGCGCGGGCCAGGGCGGGGGCCGGAACCGACAGGCCGGGCAGCGGGAGGCGACGCCAGGACCGCTGGTCGCCGACGCGGGCCTGGGCGTGGCGGCGCTGGCGCAGGGCGCGCGCGACCACGACGGTGGCGACCAGGGCGCCGGCCGAGCCGGCGGCGACCACCACGCGCGGGTCGGTGACCCGGGTCCGGCGGCGCCCGATGGCGATCAGCACGCGCTCGAGCGTGCCGTCGGCGGGCTCGGCCTCCAGGTGGGCCATGCTGGCGAGCGCCAGCCCCAGCCGGGTGTAGGCGGCCGACTCGGCCGCGCAGCGGGAGCAGGTGGCGACGTGCTCGGCCCGCATGCGGGCCTCCAGCGGGGTCAGCTCCTCGGCGCGCGCTGCCAGCAGCGGGCGGATGTCGTGGCAGCTCACGAGGACCGCCGTCCCGTGCCCCGGCGACGCCCGGACAGCGCCACCACCCGGCCGCCCTCGGCCGCCTCCAGCTCCGCCTTGAGCCGCTCCCGCGCCCGGAACAGGCGCACCTTGACGGCGCCTGGGGTCAGCCCCATCGCGTTTGCCACCTCTTCCGTCGACTGGCCATAGACGTCACGGAGCACCAGCACCTGCCGCTGGCCCTCCGGCAACCCGGCGACCAGCCGCTCGAGCCGGCGGGCGAGCGCCACCGCCTCCGCCCGCTCGGCCGGCTCGGGAGCCGGGTCGCGGGTGTCGGCGGGCACCACCGCGCCTTCGACCGCGAAGCGCCGCGTGCGCCGCTTCAAGGTGCTCATCGCCACGTTCGTCGTCACCCGGTTCAGCCAGGTGGCGAAGGAGGCCTCGTGCCGGAAGCCCCCCAGCTTGCGTACCACCCGGAGATAGACGTCCTGGGTCACGTCGGCGGCGTCGTCCGGATTGCCCACCAGCCGCAGCGCGCAGGTGTACACACTGCGGTGGGTGCGCCGCACGAGCTCCTCGAGCGCCCACCGGTCGCCGGCCTGGGCGGCCTCGACGAGCTCCCGGTCGACCTCCACCTTCGGTCCCCTTCCAACGTCCCTTAGACCCTGGTCTCCGCCTTCCGGTTACCGGTGCCGGTGGTACCCGTGGAAGCCGCGGGTCAAAAGGTCGGTGCGGTTCCTCCAGCGGGCAAGGAACCGATCGTAGTTCTTTTTGGAGGCGCGGTCCCGCTCGGCGGGGTCGGTCTCGTGGTAGGCACGGTGCCGGTGCCGCTCGGCGGGCACATCGACCCGCTTGGCCGCATAGCCGAGCGCGCGGATGGCGAACGAGTAGTCGAGGTCGGCGTTGCGGTAGTAGCGGTCCCTCGGGTCGGCCTGGACCCGGGCGGCCAGCATCCTCGGCACGGCCAGCAGGTAGCCCTCGATCGCGTCGACCTCGTCGCCCTGGTCGGCCTCGAACTCCAGCAGCGAGGTGGTCACCACACCCCAGCCGCCGGCCAGGCCGGTGCCCGTCTCGGCCAGGGCGCCGAGCAGGGGACCGAGCAGGTCGCCGGTCGCCTCCACGTGCGGGTCCAGCCACACCAGCACCCGGCCGGACGATTGGCCCATGCCGGCGTTCATGGCCGCGCCGAACCCGACCGGCCGGTCCAGGTGCAGCACCCGCACGCGCCCGTCGGCCTCTGCCAGCTCCTCGCAGGCGCGACCGGTGGGCTCGCCGGCCGCGTCGTCGACCAGCACGACCTCGTAGTCGACCTGCCCGCAGTGGCCGGCGAGGCCGGCAACGGCGCGCGCGACGTCCTCGGGCCAGCCGGCCACATGGACGACCACCGAGACCTCGTGGCGGTCGGGCTCGGCCCAGCGGGCCTCGAGAGCGGCCGGGTCGACCGGCTGGTAGGGGGGCGCCTCGGCCAGCTCTGGCCCGTCCGGCGTGTCCCTGACCAGCCAGCCGGCTGCCCGCAGCTCCTCCCGGAGGGCGTCGGCGCGGCCGAAGTCCCGCCGCTGGCGGGCGGCCTGCCGCTCGGCGACCAGCTCGCGGACCTCTGGCGGGGGCTCCGGCAACGGCGTCACCTACAGGTCCAGGTCGGCCTCGCCCTTGGAGAGGACCTTGTTGCCCTTCTCGTCCTCGGCGTGGAAGCGGACGACCACACGGTTCCCATCGACCTCGGCGACCTCGCCCTTGGCGGTCAGGGTCTGGCCCGGCTCGATCATGGCCGAGAAGCGGACCCGCAGGCGCCTGACGGCGCCCGGGTCGCCGGCCCACCCGGCGATCATGCGGGCGGCGACCCCCATCGAATACATGCCGTGGGCGATCACCCCTGGCAGGCCGACCGCCCTTGCCACCTCGTCGTTCCAGTGGATCGGGTTGAAGTCGCCGGAGGCGCCGGCGTACCTGATCAGGTCGAGGCGCTCGATGGTCTCGGCGACCTGCGGCAGCTGCTCGCCCGGCCGCGCCTGGCCCGGATCGCGCCGCTGGCTCATCCCGCCGCCTCCCTTGGGGCCGCGGTCCCGCGGGACAGCAGCGTCGCCCGGACGGTGCAGACGGGCTCACCCGCCTCGGTGGTCACCTCGGTCTGCAGGGTGAGCAGCTCGTGGCGACCCTTGGCCTCCACGGCGGCGACCTTGCCGGCGGCCAGCAGCCGGTCGCCGGCGTGGATCGGCCGGTGGTAGACGAACTCCTGCTCGCCGTGGACGACCCTGGAGTAGTCGAGCCCCAGCGCGGGATCGCCGTACACCACCTGGCCCGCCCTGAAGGAGAGCACGATCGGGAAGGTCGGCACGGCCGGGAGGTCGGGATGGCCGGCCGCCCTTGCCGCCTCCTCCTCGTGGTAGATGGGGTCGGTCTCGCCGAGCGCCACGGCGAACTCGCGCAGCTTCTCGCGGCCGACCTCGTAGCGGACGGGCGGGTACTCCTTGCCCACCAGCGCCTGGTTCAGTGGCATCGTGGCCGGCCCGGGCTAGCGGGTCTCGCGGTGCGCGGTGTGCCGGCCGCACCAGCGGCAGTACTTCTTCAACTCGATCCGCTCGGGGTCGTTCCGCTTGTTCTTGGTGGTGGTGTAGTTACGGTGCTTGCAGACGGTACAGGCCAGGGTGATCGTCGGGCGGATGTCGGTGGTCGCCATGGTGGGTCCTTCCTTCGCGAAGCTTGGGCACTGAGCCTACGCGACGGACCCCGGCCGCTCCAGCGGCCGGGGTCCGGGTGGGCTCGTGGCCCGGGGTGCTATTTGAGGATTTTGATGACGCGGCCGGCGCCGACGGTGCGGCCACCCTCGCGGATGGCGAACCGGAGCCCTTCGGTCATGGCGATCGGCTGGATCAGCTTGACCGTCATCTCGGTGTTGTCGCCCGGCATGGCCATCTCG
>DASYRU010000403.1:0-3393 GCA_036004165.1 Actinomycetota bacterium | reverse complement strand
CCTAGCGCCCGTTGGCGACGGCTGGAGGCACGCCGTGCACCGGGGAACCAGCCAACGATACTCACGGCATGCGGCAGATCCTGTGCCCGGTCGTGGTGGGGCGCCACGAGGAGCTCGGCCGCCTCCAGGCCGCGCTCGACGAGGCCCGAGCGGGCCGCGCCCAGCTCGCGGCCGCGCGCGCCAGGCTGACCAGGAGGCCTCAGCGGCCGACCCAGACGGGGACGCGGACCCAGTAGACCAGGGCGCCGTCGTCCGGGCTCACCTCGAACACCTCGAGGGTCCAGCGTTGCGCCTGGGTGGGCGGGGTGAAGGTGACCGCGCCGGAGAACGGCCCCCGGTCGGGCGCGCCGGCCGCCGAGGTGGTGTAGCTCTGGGCCATCACCCGCCCGTCCCCGTCGCGCAGCCGCAGGCTCACGGTCCCCTCGTACACGCTCGCCTCGCCCTTGACCACCAGCCTGCCGCCCGCCACCCGGGCGCCGGGTGCCGGGGTGGCCAGCGCGATCGGGGCCAGGTGCACGTCACGGTCGCGGACCAGCTGGCCCTGCCGGGCGCGCCCCCCGACCGCCGCCACCACCCGCTTGACGGTGGGGAACTGCAGCACGGTGTGCACCAGCGCCTGCAGCCGGTAGCGCCGCTCCTCCCGCGACCCGCGCGACAGCCCCGCGCCCGACAGGTCGACGGTGGCGGTACCGCCCTTGACGTGCAGCGACCGCAGGCGGGCGCCTGCCGGGAAGGGCCGGCGCGAGCCAGGGAACAGCGGCCGTCCGTGGAGCAGCTCTTCGACCGCGGCGGTGGCCACCGCCGCGGCAGAGGGCACCGGGTGCCACTCGGGGACCAGGTAGCGCCGCCCGCCGAGGGTGCGCAGGTAGTAGACGGTCAGGTGGACCTCGTCGGCGCCGTCCAGCTGCACCGTGCGCGGCTCGGCGGGGGCGGCCGCCGGCGCGGCGACCGGCTGGTCGGTGGGTGCCGGGGCGGCCGTCCCGCCCGCCGACCGGTCGGTGCAGGCGGCGAGCGCGCAGAGCACGGCGAACAAGGCTAGACCAGACGTGAACCGACGCATCGCCCTGGCCCCCCGGCATCGTCCTCGGGCCCACGGCAGCCCGCTCGCCTCAACCATCCAGCCCGCCGGTTGCGAACGTGCAACGGTCGGGCTCCAGTCCGGCTCCGACGGCGCGCCGAGCCGCGTGCTTGAGCCGCATCTTCGCGCTTGTTACCCTCGCCGCCCGGTCTGCGACACGGCCGGATCGCGCGGATTCGAGGGAGGTCGGGGGGTGGGGTTCCCGGAGCGGCTGCTGTCGGAGGACGAGGAGCTGATCTACGACCTCCGGCCGCACTGGTGGACCCTGGTGCTGCCCGCGCTGGCCACCGTGGTGGTGGCGGCCGGGGTGGTGCTCGCCTGGGTGGTCGTCCCGGCCGGCGACCTGCAGCAGCCGGCCCGCACCGTGGTCGGGCTGGTGGGGCTGGCCGTGCTGGCCGCGGTGGTCGGCCGCCGGGTGCTGCGCTGGCTCACCACCCACCTGGTGCTCACCACCGAGCGGCTCATCTTCCGATCCGGCGTGGTGGCCAGGTTCGGCCGCGAGATCCCGCTGGAGCGGGTCAACGACGTGACCGTCTCCCAGTCGCTGTTCGAGCGGCTGATCGGCACCGGCGACCTGCTGATCGAGGCGGCCGGCGAGCAGGGGCCCTCCCGCTTCCACAACGTCCGCGACCCGGGGGCGGTCCAGGTCGAGATCTACCACCAGATGGAGGCCAACGGCCGCCGCCGCGGCGGCTTCGCCGCCACCCAGCCGTCCGCCCCGTCGCCCGCCAGGGCGGCGAGCGTCCTCGACGACCTGGAGCGTCTGGCGAACCTGCGCGACCGCGGCGCGGTCACCGAGGAGGAGTTCCAGCGCAAGAAGCGCGACCTCCTCGACCGGCTGTAGCGGGCCGGTCAAGTATCGGCGCCGCACAAGCATCACGCTGGAGTACCGAGGCTGGGAACGTGCGCGCCGGGCATGCTTGACTGGCCCGCTAGCGGGCGCTGCACCGGTAGGATCGTGCCGTGCGACTGCCAGGCTCGGTGAGCATCCGCGAGGTCGGCCCGCGCGACGGGCTGCAGGGCGAGGCGCCGCTGCCCGCGGCGGCGCGGGCCCGGCTGGTCGACGCCCTCTCCGCCACCGGGGTCGGACGCATCGAGGTCGGCTCGTTCGTCTCGCCGGCGGCGGTGCCCGCCATGGCAGGCACCGACCAGGTGTTCGCCGCCATCCGGCGGGTGCGCGGGGTGGTCTACTCGGCGCTGGTGCCCAACCGGCGCGGCGCCGAGGCCGCCCTGGCGGCCGGCGCCGACCTGCTCCAGGTGGTGGTGGCCGCCTCGGAGTCCTACAACCGCCGCAACGTCAACCGCCCGATCGCCGAGACCATGGAGGAGATCGCCGGCGTGCTGCGCCTGGCCGGCGGCACCCCGGTCGAGGCGACCATCTCGACCGCCTGGGGCTGCCCCTACGAGGGTGAGGTGCCGGCCCGCCGGGTGGTGCTGCTGGCCGAGCGGCTGACCGGGCTCGGCTGCCGCTCGGTGTCGCTGGGCGACACCACCGGGATGGCCACCCCGACCCGCGTCGAGGAGCTGCTCACCGCCCTCGACGGGATCCCGGTCAACTGCCACTTCCACGACACCCGCGGCACCGGCCTTGCCAACCTGCTGGCCGCCCTGCAGGCCGGCTGCAGCGACCTGGACACGGCGGTCGGCGGGCTCGGCGGCAGCCCCACCGCGCCGGGCGCCGGCGGCAACGTGGCCAGCGAGGACGCCGTCCACATGCTGGAGGACATGGGAGTCGCGACCGGGATCGACCTCGCCGCGCTGCTGGCCGCCGCGCGGCTGGCCGGCGAGCTGGTCGGCCACCCGCTCCGCAGCCAGGTGCTGCTGGCGGGCCCCCGCACCCGCCGCGTGGAGGCCGCCAGATGACCGCCGGTGAGCGGCCGCCGGAGGGGTCCGGGGAACCTCAGGGAGGTGTCCCGGTCGGCCGGCCGGAGGAGGCGTTGCGGGCGCTGGCCAAGCAGGCGCGCGCCGGCGGCGCGGAGCGCTACCACGCCAAGGCGCGCGAGCAGGGCAAGCTGTTCGTGCGCGAGCGGCTGCGCCGCCTGCTCGACGACGCCGACGGCTTCGTCGAGGACGGCCTGCTGGCCAACGCGCTCGCCGGCGACCTGCCCGCCGACGGGGTGGTCACCGGCGTCGGTCTGATCGGCGGCCGCAGGGTGGCGCTGATGGCCAACGACTCGACCGTCAAGGCCGGCTCGTGGGGCGCCCGCACGGTGGAGAAGATCATCCGCATCGAGGAGTACGCGCTGCGCCACGAGATCCCCATGGTGTGGCTGGTCGACTCCGCGGGCGCCCGGATCACCGACCAGGTCGAGATG
>DASYRU010000402.1:0-8653 GCA_036004165.1 Actinomycetota bacterium | reverse complement strand
GGCCACCCGCACCTCCACCGCCGAGGACCTGGCCGAGCTGCCGATCGAGCAGCGGCTGCAGCGGCGCATCGTCGACGGGGTCCGCGACGGCCTTGAGGCCGACCTCCAGGAGGCCATGCACACGCGGGAGCCGCTGGCGATCGTCAACGAGGTGCTGCTGGCCGGGATGAAGACGGTCGGCGACCTGTTCGGCGCCGGCGAGATGCAGCTGCCGTTCGTGCTGCAGTCGGCGGAGGTGATGAAGGCGGCCGTCGCCGCGCTCGAGCCGTACATGGAAAAGGCCGACCAGGGCGGCAAGGGCCGGGTGGTGCTGGCCACCGTCAAGGGCGACGTCCACGACATCGGCAAGAACCTGGTCGACATCATCCTCACCAACAACGGCTACACGGTCCACAACCTCGGCATCAAGCAGCCGATCTCGGCGATCATCGAAAAGGCCGAGGAGGTCGGCGCCGACGCCATCGGCATGTCCGGCCTGCTGGTCAAGTCGACCGTGGTGATGCGCGACAACCTCGAGGAGATGAACGCCCGCGGCCTTGACCGCTACCCGGTGCTGCTGGGCGGCGCCGCCCTCAACCGCACCTACGTGGAGGGCGACCTGCGGCAGGTCTACCGCGGCCGGGTGTTCTACTGCCGCGACGCGTTCGCCGGGCTCAAGGTGATGGACCAGCTGCGCGAGGAGCGCGTCGCCGGCGTCCAGCCGCAACGGGAGCCGGTGCGGGCGCCACGGGTGGTCCCGGCCGGCCCGCGCGGCCCCGCCCCGGAGCCGCCGGACACCTCCGAGCTGGCCCGCTCGGCGGTCCGCACCGACGTGCCCGTCCCCGCCGCGCCGTTCCTCGGCGAGGCCAGGATCGTCAAGGGCGTCCCGGTACGCGACATCGCCCCCTACCTGAACGAGTCGGCCCTGTTCCGCGGCCAGTGGCAGCTGCGCCCGGTCGGCGGCAAGGAGGGCTGGCGCCACACCCTGGAGACCGAGGCGCGGCCGCGGCTGCGCGCCCTGCTCGATGAGGCGATCGCCGAGCAGATCCTGCGGCCGGCGGTCGTCTACGGCTACTTCGCCTGCAACGGCGACGGCAACGACCTGGTCATCTGGGACGACGACGGGCGCGAGCGGCTGCGCTTCGGCTTCCCGCGGCAGCGCCGCGACCGGCGCCTGTGCATCGCCGACTTCTTCCGTCCGGTCTCCTCGGGCGAGCACGACGTGGTCGGCTTCCACGTGGTCACCATGGGCAGGGCCGCCTCGGAGGCGACCGCCAGGCTGTTCGCCGACAACCGCTACCGCGAGTACCTGGAGCTGCACGGGGTCACCGTGGAGATGGCCGAGGCGCTGGCCGAGTACTGGCACAAGCGGATCCGCGAGGAGCTCGGCATCGCCGGCGAGGACGCGGCCGACATGCAGGAGCTGTTCGACCAGGGGTACCGCGGCTCGCGCTACTCCTTCGGCTACCCGGCCTGCCCCGACCTGGCGGAGCAGACCAAGATCTTCGAGCTGCTGGCTCCGGAGCGGATCGGGGTCGAGCTGTCCGAGGAATACCAGCTGCACCCGGAGCAGTCGACCTCCGCCATCATCGTCCATCATCCGGAGGCCAAGTACTTCAACGCGCGCTAGGGGGTGCCCCGGTGGAGCAGCTCTTCGTCTCGCGTCTTGCCAGGCTGCCGGTGCGCGCCCCGACCGGCGAGACGATCGGTCGCATCTCCGACGTGGTGATCGCCAGGACCGAGTCCGGCTCCCCGCCGGTGGTGCTGGGGTTCACCGTGATGGTGCAGCGGCGGCCGATCTTCGTCGGCGTCGGCCGGGTCCGCGAGCTCGACCAGAGCGGCGCGACCCTGGCCACCGGCACCGTCAACCTGCGGCCGTTCCAGCAGCGGGAGGGCGAGACGCTGGTGGTCGGCGAGCTGCTCGACGCCCGGGTCCGCCACCGCGAGACCGGCAGGCAGCTGCGCCTGAACGACGTGGCCATCGCCAAGGTCCGCGAGGAGTGGATGGTCACCGCCCTCGACGTGCTGGAGCCGGGCACCGGCCTGCGGCCGTGGCGGCGCGCCACTCACCTGCGCCTGCCGTGGGAGCAGGTGGCCGGGCTGGAGCCGGCGGAGACGGCCGAACGCCGGGTCGCCGCCCTCGCCAACCTGCGCCCGGCCGACCTGGCCGCCGCCCTGCAGGCGCTGCCGGAGCAGGCCCAGCGGGAGGTGGTGGCCGCCCTTGACGACGACCGGCTGGCCGAGGCGATGGAGGAGCTGCCCGAGGAGCTGCAGGCGGTCCTGCTCGGCGGGCTCGACGACGAGCGGGCCGCCGACGTGCTGGAGGCGATGGACCCCGACGACGCCGCCGACCTGCTCGGCGAGCTGGCGGAGGCGGAGCGGGCGCGGCTGCTGGCCCTGATGGTGCCGGACGAGGCCGAGCCGGTGCGCCGGCTGCTGGTCTACGACGAGGAGACCGCCGGCGGGCTGATGACCACCGAGCCGGTGATCATGCGGGCCTCCGACTCGGTCGCCGAGGCGCTCGCCAGGGTCCGCGACCCGGACCTGCCGCCGGCCCTGGCCAGCCAGGTGTTCGTGGTCCGGCCGCCCACCCAGACACCGACCGGCCGCTACCTGGGCGTCGCCTACCTGCAGCGGCTGCTGCGGGAGGCGCCCGGGGACGAGCTCGGCGCCTGCGTCGACACCGACCTGGACGCGGTCGCCCCCGACGACCCGACCCGCCGGGTGGCCGAGTACCTGGCCGCCTACGACCTGCTCGCCGCCCCGGTGTGCGACCCGCAGGGCCGCCTGCTCGGCGCGGTCTCGATCGACGACGTGCTCGACCACCTGCTGCCGGCGGCCTGGCGCCGCGGCCAGGTCCGGCCGGAGGGGTCCGGCCGGGGGGGTCCGGGGGACCCTGGGGCGGTCCCCCGGTCTGACGATCCCCGGAGGCCGGAGGGGTCCGGGGAACCCCGGAGGGGTGCCCCGGTCGGTCGGGGCCCGGTCGGTCGGGGAGCGACGTCGTGAGGGTGCTGCCGGGGCGGCGGGGCGGCGGGCCGCTGGGGTCGCCGAGGCGGCCGGCGCGCATCCAGCTCGGCCCCCACTACGACCCCGAGGCGTTCGGCCGCTTCTCCGAGGGCATCGCCCGCCTGCTCGGCACCGGCCGCTACCTGGTGTTCCAGACGGTGGTGGTGTCCGGCTGGATCGGCTGGAACGTGATCTTCCGCGACAGCCCCGCCGGCTTCGACCGCTACCCGTTCATCCTGCTCACCCTGGCGCTGTCGCTGCAGGCGTCCTATGCGGCGCCGCTGATCCTGCTGGCCCAGAACCGCCAGGCCGAACGCGACCGGCAGGAGGGCGAGCGGGACCGCCGCACCACCGCCCGCACGGTGGCCGACACCGAGTACCTGGCCCGCGAGCTGGCCGCCATCCGGCTCGCCCTCGGCGAGGTGCCCACCCGCGACTACCTCGGCGAGGAGCTGGACCGCCTCAAGGCCGAGCTGGAACGGCTGCGCTCCCGGGCGTCAGACGCCGGGGGTGACGTCGGAGACCCCGCGGCCGCGGATCGCCAGGGTGCGCCGTAGCAGGTCGCGCAGGCCGACCAGCCGGCCGGCCGGGGGGCCGAGGCCCTCCGGCGCGTCGGGGTCGCGGGCCATGGCGCGGTCGAGCGCCTCGAGGTGCCGGTCGAGCAGCTCGCCGAGCTGCCCGGCGACCGGGGCGGCCAGCCGGAGGGCGCGCAGGTGCTCGACCAGCGACCGGTAGGCCTCCTGGACCCTGCGGGCGTCCTCCGCCCAGCCGGTCGACGGCGAGGCGGCGGCGCGGCTGTGCTGGATGGCCGCCTCCGCCGCCGGCTGCAGGGCGACCGCCCGCTCGGCCAGCGCCAGCAGGGCGTCCCGGTCGGCCGGGTTGGCCTGGGCCCACTCGGCGAGCGACGGGGACGAGGGCACGAGCGGCGGCTCCGTCAGACCGCCTCGATGGTGGCGATGGTGGCACCGGTGGGGACCGACTGGCCTTCGGCGACCGAGAGGCCGGAGACGGTGCCCGCCTGGTGGGCGGTCACGTGGTTCTCCATCTTCATGGCCTCCAGCACCACCAGGGTCTGGCCGGCGGTGACGGTCTCGCCGTTGGCGACCAGCACCTTGACGATGGTGCCCTGCATCGGGGTCTGGACGACCTCCTTGCCCGGGCCGCCCGACTCCGCCCTCGCCCGCTCCAGTGCCGTGGGGGAGCGTGGCGTGCGGATGCGCTCCGGCACCTTGACCTGCTCCTGGGGGAACAGGTTGACGTCGAAGCGCTTGCCCTCCAGCTCGATCACCAGACGCCGGGGCGGCGGCTTGGCCGTCGGCGGCTCGGCCTGGCCGTCCGGGCTGGCCGGCCGCAGCGAGGACAGGTCCATGCGCTGCTCGACCAGGATGGTGGAGACGTCACCGGCGACGAACGCCGGGTCGGTCATGGCCAGCCGGTGGAAGGGGATGGTGGTGGGCACCCCCTCGATGCGGAACTCGTCGAGGGCGCGCAGCATCCGCCGCCGTGCCTGCTCGCGGTCCTCGCCCCAGACGATCAGCTTGGCCAGCAGGGAGTCGTAGGCCTGCGGGACGGTGAAGCCGGCCCGCACGCCGGCGTCCACCCGCACGCCCGGCCCGGACGGCTCGCGCCAGCCGGTGATCGGACCGGGCGCCGGCATGAAGCGCCTGCCCGGGTCCTCCGCGTTGATGCGCGCCTCGATGGCGTGGCCGCGGGCGGGGATGCTGTCGTAGTGGGCAGGGATGCCCTCGCCGGCGGCGACCCGGAGCTGGGCGTGGACCAGGTCGATGCCGGCGGTCAGCTCGGTGACCGGGTGCTCGACCTGCAGCCGGGTGTTCATCTCCAGGAAGTAGAACTTCTCGGTCTTCGGCTCGTACAGGAACTCGATCGTGCCGGCGTTCTCGTAGTCGGCGGCGCGGGCGATGTCGCAGGCGGCCCTGCCGAGCGCGGCCCGCACCTCCTCGGGCAGCCCTGGCGCCGGGGCCTCCTCCACCAGCTTCTGGTGGCGGCGTTGCAGCGAGCAGTCGCGCTCGCCGAGGAAGACGACCTCGCCGCGGCCGTCGGCCAGGATCTGCGCCTCCACGTGCCGTGGGGCCTCCAGGTACCGCTCCACGTACACCTCGGCGCGGCCGAAGGCGGCCTTGGACTCGCGCCGGGCGGACTCCAGCGCGTCCGCCACCTCCTCTGGCGCGCCGACGACCTTCATGCCGCGCCCGCCGCCGCCGAACGCGGCCTTGAGGGCGAGCGGCCAGCCGTGGCGCTCCCCGAACGCCACCGCCGCCTCCGGGCCGGCCAGCGGCTCCACCGTGCCTGGCACCAGCGGGGCCTTGGCCTGCTCGGCGACCTTGCGGGCGGCCACCTTGTCGCCCATGGCCGCGATCGCGGCCGGTTTCGGCCCCACCCAGCGCAGGCCGGCGTCCGTCACCGCCTGCGCGAAGGCGGCGTTCTCGGCCAGGAAGCCGTAACCGGGATGAACCGCGTCCACCCGGGCGCGGCGGGCGACCTCGACCAGCGCGTCGATGTTGAGGTAGCTCTTGGCGGGGGCGGCCTCGCCGATGTGCCAGGCCTCGTCGGCGACCTCCACGTGCAGGGCGTCGCGGTCGACGTCGGAGTAGACGGCCACCGCCACCAGCCCCAGCTCGCGGCAGGCGCGCAGCACGCGAACCGCGATCTCGCCCCGGTTGGCGACCAGGACCTTCTCCACGTGGGCTGCCTCCTCCCCGGCCCCGCGCGCGGGACGTCGCCGACAAGCGTAGCCCAGCAGCCGGGCTCAGGGCTCGCGGCCCCAGTGGGAGCGGAGGCTCGCCCCCCAGCGGCTGCCCGCCCGGTAGGCCCGCACGCCGATCCCTGGCCGGTCCGCGGTCACCCAGGGGCCGAGCTCCTGGCTCTTGTCCCATGCCTCCACCCGGTCGATGGCGGCCGCCAGCACCTCGGCCTCGTCCCCCTCCGGAGTGCCCTTGACCAGCTCGAACCGCACCCCGTCCGAGGTGCGCAGCATCAGGATGTCGCCCGGCCGACCGGCTTGCCGGTCGGAGTCTGCTGGCCGTCGGCCGAAGGCCGACTCCTCGCCGTTCACAGTGGAATGTTGCCGTGCTTGCGGGGCGGGCGGGCCTCCCGCTTGGTGACGCACATCTCCAGCGCCTGGATGAGGCGGGGACGGGTCACCTGGGGTTCGATCACCTCGTCGATGTAGCCGCGCTCGGCGGCGATGTAGGGGTTCGCGAAGCGCTCGGTGTACTCGGCCACCAGCTCGTCGCGGCGGGCGGCCGGGTCGGCGGCCTTCTCGATCTCCCTGCGGAAGATGACGTTGACGGCGCCCTGCGGGCCCATCACCGCGATCTCCGCGGTTGGCCAGGCGAAGTTGATGTCGGCCCGCAACGGCTTGGAGGCCATCACGTCGT
Source organism: Actinomycetota bacterium (assembly GCA_036004165.1). Taxonomy (GTDB): domain Bacteria; phylum Actinomycetota; class CALGFH01; order CALGFH01; family CALGFH01; genus CALGFH01. The sequence continues at coordinate 2,270 of DASYRU010000402.1, read as the reverse complement.
AGGCGCCGCCGTAGGCCTTGCGGGTGATCACGGTCAGCTTCGGCACGGTCGCCTCGGCGTAGGCGTACAGCAGCTTGGCGCCGTGGCGGATGATGCCGCCCCATTCCTGGCTGGTGCCCGGCATGAAGCCGGGCACGTCCACGAAGCTGACGATCGGGATGTTGAAGGCGTCGCAGAAGCGCACGAAGCGCGCGCCCTTCACCGAGGCGTTGATGTCGAGCACCCCCGCCAGGTGCAGCGGCTGGTTGCCGACGATCCCGACCGGCCGGCCGTGCAGGCGGGCGAAGCCGATCACGATCGACTCGGCGTGGGCCTGGAGGATCTCCAGGAACTCGCCGTCGTCGACCACCCTGGTGACCACCTCGCGGATGTCGTAGGGCTGGTTGGGATGGTCGGGGACCAGGTCGACCAGGGCCAGCTCCTCGCGCCGGGGGTCGTCGGTCGGCTGCCGGCGCGGCGGGTCCTCCATGTTGTTCAGCGGCAGGAACGCCACCAGCTCGCGCGCCAGGTCGAAGCACTCGTCCTCGTCCTCGGCGGCGAAGTGGGCGGTGCCCGACTTGGTGGCGTGGGTCATCGCCCCGCCCAGCTCCTCGAAGGTCACGTCCTCGCCGGTCACCGTCTTCACCACGTCCGGGCCGGTGATGAACATGTAGGAGGTCTCCTTGACCATCAGCACGAAGTCGGTGATGGCGGGGGAGTAGACGGCCCCGCCCGCCGACGGGCCCATGATCAGCGACAGCTGCGGCACCACCCCGGACGCCTGCACGTTGCGCCAGAAGATCTCCGCGTAGCCGGACAGCGCCACCACGCCCTCCTGGATGCGGGCCCCGCCGGAGTCGTTGATGCCGATGCAGGGCACCCCCATCCGCAGCGACAGGTCCATCACCTTGCAGATCTTCTCGGCCATGACCTCGCCGAGCGAGCCGCCGAACACGGTGAAGTCCTGCGAGAACAGGCAGACCCGCCGACCGCCGATGGTGCCGTAGCCGGTGACCACCCCGTCGCCGGGGATGCGCCGCCGGTCCATGCCGAAGGCGGTCGACCGGTGCACCGCCAGCATGCCGGTCTCGACGAACGAGCCGGGGTCCAGCAGGGCGTCGATCCGCTCCCTGGCGGTCAGCTTGCCCTTCTCGTGCTGGACGTCGACCGCCGCCTTGGTGCCGGCGTGCAGCGCCTCCTCCTTGCGGGCGCGGAGCTCCTCGACCCGTTCCTTCATGGTCTTGATCGGCTGCTTTGGCGCCACCTTGGAGAACCTTTCCGCCGGCCGCTGGTCGCCAGCATTGTAGGCGCTAGGCTTGCCGGCAATGGACGAGCTGGAGGGGTGGCGCACGCGGGTGCGGGAGAGCCTTCCCGGCTTCTTCACGCCGCTGGAGGTGGCGGCCAGCCTGCCGACCACCATGGCAAGGGCGGCGGAGCTGGCCGCTGCCGGCGCACCGGAGGGGACCACGGTGCTAGCCGAGGAGCAGACCAGCGGGCGGGGCCGGCTCGGCCGCGCCTGGGTCGCGCCTGCGGGCAGCTCGCTGCTGCTGTCGGTGGTGCTCCGCCCGCCGCTGCCGCGGGAGGCGGTGTGGCTGACGGTGGCCGCGGCCGGGGTGGCCCTGGCCGGCGCGGTCGAGGCGGTCGCCCCCGCCGCCGTCCAGGTCGGGCTGAAGTGGCCCAACGACCTGGAGCTCGGCGGCAGGAAGGCGGCCGGGCTGCTGGCCGAGGCCCACCTGGACGGCGGGCGGCCGACCTGGGTGGTGCTCGGCATGGGCGTCAACGTCACCCAGCATGCCGCCGACCTCCCGGCCGAGGTGGCCGCACGGGCCACCAGCGTCGCGATGGCCGCCGGCGGGCCGGTGGACCGGGGGGAGCTGCTGGCCGCGTGGGCCGAGCGCTTCCTGGACGGCTACCGGGGCCTGACCGCGGGGGAGCCAGGGCCGCTGCTGGCCGCCTACCGGGAACGCCTGGTCACCCTCGGCCGCCGGGTACGGGCCGAACGGGTCCGCGCCGAGCCGTTGGTCGGCACCGCGGTCGACCTGACCGGCACCGGCGGGCTGGTCATCCAGACCGACGCCGGCGCCAGGGTCGAGCTGCTCGCCGGCGACGTCCACCACCTCCGCCCGGCGCCGCCCGCCTAGCGCGCCATGGCCAGGGCGGCACTCGACGCGCCAACCCTCCCCGACGGCTTGGGGCGTCTGCTGGCGTCCCGGGCCGAAGGGGTGCCGTTCCTGGTCGAGGAGGTCCTGGCCTCCTGCGTCGCGAGCGGCGCGCTGGTGCGGGAGCGCGGC
>DASYRU010000401.1:0-3738 GCA_036004165.1 Actinomycetota bacterium | reverse complement strand
CCCTCGGCCAGGATGGCGCTCAGGCGCTCGACGGTGAAGTCCGGGTCGAGCGGCTCGGGGCCGAGCCCCGCCAGCGCCGGCACCTTCTCGACGTCGTCGACCAGCCAGACGGCGGCGCGACGCTGGGTGCCGCCCTCGGTCATGGACAGCACCTGGCCGTCGTCGAGGTCGACGGCGAGCACGGCGATCTTGCGGGAGGCCGGCTTGGGCCCGAGGACCAGGCGACCGCCGAGCGACAGGTGCATGACCAGCCGAAGGTCCTGGAACTCCAGCCAGACGTACTTGGCACGCCGGCCGGCGCCGGACACCGCCCGACCGACCAGGTCCTCGATCGGCGGGTCGAAGGTCTTGAGGGCGGCCACCGAGACCACTCGGACGCCGCTGACCGAGGCGCCCCCCAGCCGCGCCGCCAGGTTCTCGGCGAGCACGTCGAGCTCCGGCAGCTCCGGCACGCTACTGCTCGGCGGGGACGACGTCGGTCTGGCCGGCGTCACCGGTGCCGGTGACCATGCGGGACGCGGCCAGCGACTCGAACGCCTCCTGGGCCGCCTGCTGCTCGGCCTCCTTCTTGGAACGCCCCTTGCCGGTCCCGTAGGAGGTCCCGGCCACCGACACGGTGGCGGTGAAGCGCTTGGCGTGGTCGGGGCCCTCCTCCTCGATCGAGTAGAAGGGCATGCCGCCCAGGTTGGAGGCGGCCAGCTCCTGCAGGGAGGTCTTGTAGTCGAGCGCGGCGCCCCGCCCGGCCGCCTCCATCACCCGTGCCTGGAACAGCCGGCGGATCAGGGCGGCCGCACGGGTCAGGCCCTTGTCGAGGTAGATGGCGCCGAGCACGGCCTCGAGGGTGTCGGCCAGGATCGAGGACTTGTCGCGCCCGCCCGACAGCTCTTCGCCGCGGCCGAGCCGGACGGCGTCGCCGACCCCGAGCTCGCGGGCGACGTCGGCCAGCACGTTCATGTTGACGGTGGCGGCCCGCAGCTTGGCCAGATGCCCTTCGGGCAGGTCCGGGAAGGCCCGGTAGATGATGTCGGTGATCACCAGCCCCAGTACGGCGTCGCCGAGGAACTCCAGTCGCTCGTTGGTGGGCAGGCCGCCGTTCTCGTAGGCGTAGGAGCGGTGCGTGAACGCCCAGACGTAGAGCTGCTCGCCGCCGAAGCGGATGCCCAGCGCCTTCTCGATCGGCAACCGCTTAGTCAACCTCGACGACCTGACGCCCACCGTAGTATCCGCAGTTCTGGCAGACGGTGTGCGGCAGCTTGGCCTGCCGGCACTGGGGACAGGCCGCGTAGGTGGGGGCGGTCGACTTCCAATGGGACCGCCGCTGCCTGGTGGCCGCCCGTGGCGTCTTACGCTTTGGGACGGGCATCGTCTTCCTCCTCGTTCGACTGCAGTCGTTGGCGCAGGCCGGCGAGGCCGGCCCAGCGTGGATCGGTGGCGCCGGTGCCGTCGTGCCCGCAGTCGCCGACGTTGCGGTCGGCGCCGCACTCCGGGCAGAGGCCGGCGCAGTCGGGTCGGCACAGCGGGAAGGCCGGGAAGGCCAGCACGAGGGCGTCCCTGGCCATGGCGTCGAGCGGCAGGCGGTCGTCGGGCAGCACCGAGTAGCCCTCGTCCTGGTCCTCGCGGGGATCGAGGGCGAACAGCTCGCGGACGTCGACCTGCAGGTCCTGATCGACCTCGCGCAGGCAGCGGACGCACTGCAGCACAGCGGTGGTGCCGACCCGCCCGGTCACCAGCAGACCCTCCACCACGCTCTCGACCTCGCAGTCGACGGTGACCGGCGCCTCGGAGGGGACCGAGGCGACCGGGGTGGCCAGGTCGGCCAGCGGGGCGCGAAGGACCACGTGCTTGTGCGCTCCTGGCTTCTGCAGCAACTCGCGGACGCTCACCGCGAGCGCCGGTTCTGTGACGTGCTTGCTCATTTGCTGTGACGCTCTGGGAAGGTGACGCCGCGTCGAAACGCGGGCGGACACACGAAAGCGGCGGCTGGGGAGCTACCGCGGTCTCCCAGGTTAGCAGAAACCGGGCACGGCTACCCGGGCTGCCCCTGGCTGCGTTCGCGGAGCCTGGCGGCGACGAAATCGGGCACCAGGCCGGCCACGTCCCCGCCGTGCCTGGCCACGTCCTTGACCAGGCTGGAGCTCAGGTACGACCAGGTCGGGTTGGTGGTCATGAACATCGTCTCGACGCCGGCCAGCCGATAGTTCATCTGGGCCATCTGCAGCTCGTAGTCGAAGTCGGAGACGGCCCGCAGGCCCTTGATGATCGCGGTGACGTTGCGGCGGCGGGCGTAGTCGACCAGCAGGCCGGAGAAGGTGTCGACCTCGACCGTCTGCATGCCGACGGTTGCCTCCTTGAGCATCCCGACGCGCTCCTCGAGGGTGAAGAGCGGCTGCTTGGCGGGGTTGATCAGCACGGCCACCACGACTCGGTCGAAGCAGGCGGCGGCGCGCGCCACGATGTCGAGGTGGCCGTTGGTGACCGGGTCGTAGGTGCCTGGGCAGCAAGCGGTCCGCACGGGTTGGGGCCTCCTACTCTGGGGAGGTTCCAAGGGTACCTGCCCCGGGCGGTTCGCCGAACGTGGCGAGGTGCAGCGCCGTGTCACCGTAGCGGCGCGGCGGTTGGGGGGTGAGCCCGGGCGGCCAGGGCGTGGCCTCGGCCCTGGCGGCCGACTCGACGACCACCACGGCGCCGGGAGCCAGGGCGCTGCGGGCCAGCCGGCCGAGCAGCCCAGCGACCAGACCGACCGGGATGGCGTAGGGCGGGTCCAGCAGCACCAGGTCGAACGGCCCGTCCCGCTGGGTGCGCAGGTAGGTCTCTGCCCTGGTGCGGCGCACCCGGGCCGCCCCGGCCAGCCCGAGGGCGTCCAGGTTGGCCCTGATCACGTCGACCGCCGGGGCGGCCTGTTCGACCAGCACCGCCGAGGCCGCGCCGCGCGACAGCGCCTCGATGGCCAGCGCGCCCGTGCCGGCGAACAGGTCGAGCACCCGCGCCCCCTCGACCCGACCGCCGAGAATCCCGAACAGCGCCTCGCGGACCCGGTCGCTGGTCGGCCGAGTCTCCCTGCCCGCCACCGTCCGCAACCGCCTCCCCCCCAACCGCCCCGCCACTACCCGCACCTCGCCCTCCTCGGACCCCACCCATCGCCCACCGCAATCCTGCCCGACGCCCCGGCCCGGTGCGAGATAGCTCCCCGATCCGTGGGGGCGGAGCCGGCGGCCAGGGCGTACAGACCCGGACCCTTCGGGCGGAGCCGGCTGTTGGGGGGGTTCGGGGGGGAGCGGGCTCCCCCCGAATCACACGAGGACAGAAGGAAGCCGACCCCACCCTGAGCGACGGCGATCAGCAGATGGTGGGATCAGCAGGTGGTTGGCGGCGGGGGTCGAGCCCGGGGGGGCCAAGGCCGTTCCCCCGCCGTCCAACCGGTTGGGCCGGCTCAGCCGTGGTCGGCCGAGCGGCCGTTGCCGCCGCGCGGTTGGGGCCGGTCCATACCGCGCGGGATGGGTCGGGCGCCGCGGAGGGCGGGCACGGCTTCCCCCTCGAGGGCGTGCTCGAAGGGGAGGCCGCGCTGCCACAGCCGCTCGAAGGCCTGATGGAGGGTACGGCTGAGCCCGCTGTGGCGCATCAACAGCGACTCGGCGTGGATGCCGGGGACACCGACCCCTGGCACGACCAGGTTGAGGAAGGTGATCCGCTGGTCGACGAGCGAGAACAGGACGTCGACCCGCTCGATGACCCTGGCGG
>DASYRU010000400.1:0-1905 GCA_036004165.1 Actinomycetota bacterium | reverse complement strand
TGCGCAAGATGTTCCTGGCCCCCGAGGCCCGCGGCCGGGGCGTCGGCCGGGCCCTGCTCGACGCGGTCCTGGAGGCCGCCAAGGCCCGCCGTCTCGAGCGGCTGACGCTCACCACCCGGCATCGCTTCGACCGCGCGATCCGGCTGTACGAGCGGGCCGGGTTCCGGCCGGCAGGGCAGGCGGGCGCGGCGCGCAACGGCGACCCCGGCCTCACCTACAGCCTCCGGCTGGTCCCAGAGGGCGACCGTGCCCCCGGTCGACCGGCGGGCCGCCGCCGGAGACCCGTCCTCGCTCCCTCGTACGCGTAAGACGTCCGTGCATCACCAAGACCATGGAGTCCCTGACGGCGATCAGGTGGAAGCCATGGTGATGTGCGGACGTCTTTCGACGGCGATCGCTGCCGGCCGGTGACCTCCACACCTTCGAGCGCGACGGGTGCGGCCGCCAACGGCCGCACCGGGCCAGCCGCGGCGAGCTGGCCGGCCGACCCGTTCGCCCACGTCGACGGCCGGCTCTGCGTCGACGGCCTGCCGCTGGACGAGGTCGTGGCCGCCACCGGCACCCCGACCTACGTCTACAGCCTCGACGCCGTCGCCGCCGCCTACCGCCGGCTGGCGGCCGCGTTCGCCCCGGTCGGCGGCCGGGTGCTCTACGCGGTCAAGGCCAACTCCAACCTGGCCGTGCTCGGCACCCTGGCGCAGCTGGGTGCCGGCTTCGACGTGGTCAGCGGTGGCGAGCTGGTGCGCGTGCTGCGCGCCGGCGGCAACCCGGCCGCCACCGTGTTCGCCAGCGTCGGCAAGACCGAGGACGAGCTGGCCCTGGCCGTCGGCCACGGGATCACCGTCCACGTGGAGTCGGCCGACGAGCTGGAGGCGCTGCGGGCGGTGGCGGGCCGGCTGGGACGCCCGGCCCGCTTCGCGGTCCGGGTCAACCCCGACGTCGAGGTCGACACCCACGCATACATCCAGACCGGCCACGACGAGGCCAAGTTCGGCGTGCCGGTCGAGCTGGCCCACGAGCTGCTGGCCCGGGCCGCCCGCGGCGAGCTGCCGGGGCTGCACCCGGTCGGCGTGCACGTCCACGTCGGCTCGCAGCTCCCCGACCCCGACGGGATGGCGGCCGGCGCCAGGGTCGGCCTCGAGGTGCTGGAGGCCGGCAGGGCCGCCGGGCTCGCCCTCGACTGGCTGGACGTCGGCGGCGGGCTGCCGGTCGACTACGCCGGCGGGGCGGCCATGGCTCCGGAGCGGTTCGCTGCCGCCCTTGCCCCGCTGGTCGCCGGGCGGGGCCTGCGGCTCGGGATCGAGCCAGGCCGCGCCCTGGTCGCCAGGGCCGGCGCCCTGGTCACCAGCGTGCTGTACCGCAAGCACCGCAGCGCCGGACGGATGCTGGTGGTCGACACCGGCATGCACCAGCTGCTGCGGCCGGCCCTGTACCAGGCGGTGCACCGGGTGCTGCCGCTGCGGGCCGCGCCCTCGGCCGGACCCACCGAGGTGGTCGGCCCCATCTGCGAGTCGACCGACGTGCTGGCGGCCGCCGCCGACCTGCCCGACCTGGCCCCGGGCGCGCTGCTGGCGATCATGGACGCGGGCGCCTACGGGATGACGATGGCGAGCAACTACAACTCCCAGCCCCGCCCGGCCGAGGTCGTGGTCGAGGGCGGCGCCGCCCGGGTCGCCCGCCGCCGGGAGAGCTGGGAGGAGCTGCTGGCCTGGGAGAACGGCGCCGGCACCGCCACCGCCTCGGCGCCGGTCAGCCGCCTGGGCTGGTAGCCTCCCCGCCGGCAGGCTCGTGGCCGACCACCTTCAGGGACCCGGCGCTGGGGACGAACACCGACTGCGTCCCGGACTCCCAGCGCACCGTGATCATCCGGCCGTCCACCTCGGTGACCACGCCGCTGCGGGTCGC
>DASYRU010000399.1:0-7597 GCA_036004165.1 Actinomycetota bacterium | reverse complement strand
TGGAACCAGGCGTCGCTGTAGCGCTTGAGGACCGACCGTGCCCCCACCGTCGACAGCTCCCCGAAGCCGTCGGACTTGGCCAGCTCGCGACACAGCGCCTGGTAGTTGCTGATCGCGGGCTCGCCCTGCTGCCGTCGCTGCCGGTTGCTGTCCAGCAGCCACGCCCACACATCCCCAGCCGAGCGCAGCAGCCCGTAGCAGCGGCGGGTCCGTCGGCGGGTGAGGCACAGGCGAATGCGGGCGGTGCGATGCACCAGGCGCGGAGCAGCGGGAGCGGTCATGGCGAACTGATTTCGACTCATGGGTCGTGGGCGTCAAGGACGGTTCGCGCCGCTGTGGACAACCACGGCGGCAAGCCGCAGGTCGCCCTACCGCTCAGGTCCCAGCGTGTCGTCCGCGCGAGCTGAACCCGAGAACAGGGCGAACCTTGCCGGCAACGGCACCAGCCCCCGGCCGCGCGGCTACCGGTCGGCGAGCCCGAGGAGGACGCCGTCGAGGATGTCGGTCTCGCTGGCGATCACCCGCCGGAACCCGAAGGTCCGCACGAGCTCGTCCAGCAGGAGCGCGCCCGCGGCGATGACGTCCTCGCGCCCCTTGGCCATGACCGGGATGGCGGCCCGCTCGGCGACGGTCATGGCGGCCAGCTTCTCGGCGACGGCCGCGATCTCGGCCGCGCCCAGCGCGGACCGATGGATGCGACGGGGATCGTAGGCGTCCAGGCCGAGCCCGATGGCCGTGACCGTGGTGATGGTGCCGGCCACCCCGACCACCCGCTCGGCCGCGGCCGGGTCCAGCGTCTCGGTCACCCGGGCGAGCCGCGCGGCGGCGTCGGCCCGCAGCGCGGCCACCTCGGCGGCGGTGGGGGGGTCGGTGTGGAGGTGGCGCTCGTGCAGGCGCACGCAGCCGAGGTCGAGCGACATCACGGCCTCGGGGCTGCGGGTGCCCAGGATCAGCTCGGTGGAGCCGCCGCCGATGTCGACGACCAGGGTGCGCGCCTCGCCGGGCAGGTCGTGGGTGGCGCCGCGGTAGGCGGTGGCGGCCTCCGCCTCGCCGCTGAGCACCTCGGTGTCCACCCCCAGCAGCGCCCGCACGCCGTCGAGGAGCTCCTGCCGGTTGCCGGCGTCCCTGGTCGCGCTCGTCGCCACCACCCGCCGGCGCTGGACGCCGAGCCGGCGGCAGGTCGCGCCGTAGCCAGCGAGCACGTCGAGGGTACGGCGCAGCGCCGCCGGGTCGAAGCGCCCGGTACGGTCCACGCCCTTGCCGAGCCGGGTGATGATCATGTCGCGGGCGTGCTCGGCGACGACCCGGCCGCCTTCCACGTCGGCCACCAGCAGCCGGGTGGAGTTGGTCCCGACGTCCACGGCGGCCAGCCGCGAGGCCGTCACGGGCCCTGGCCGGGCAGGGGGCCCGGCCCTGGGTCGACGCAGGGGCCGGGACAGTCCACCGGGTCCACGACCTGGCCGACGATGCGGCCGACCGGGTCGGCGCCGGTGGCGGCATGGTGGGCGTAGAGGGCGTGCAGGCACTTGACGCGGCCTGGGAGGCCGCCGACGCCGGGATCACCCTCCAGGCGGTCCATGGCGTCGCGCTGGGCCAGGTAGCTCGCGTGAGCGTCGGCGTGGGCCCGCGCGAGGTCGGGCTCGGCGGCCACCCGCTCGGACAGGCGGGCGTTCCAGCCGGCCGCCTCCAGGCGGCCCACCGCCACCCGCGCAGCCGGGCAGGCCAGCCAGTACAGGGTCGGGAACGGCGTGCCGTCGGGGAGGCGTGGCGCGGTGCGGACCACCGCCGGCAGGCCGTAGCGGCAGCGGACCGCGACCGCCACCGAGCCGCGGACGTCGCGGCCGATCTGGGCCTGGATGAGGCGGCGCTCGGCCGGGCCGGCCTCGGGCAGCGACGCCGCCCAGCCCGGCTCCGCGCGCGAGTCAGGCGCCGGAGGGGTCTGTCGCCCGGGGTCCGGGGAACCCCGAAGGGGTGCCCCGGGGGGTCGGGGCGCGAGGGGGTGCCCCGGTGGGTCTGGGATGTCGGCGAGCGGGCCGCGCCAGGCGAGCCGCAGCGGGTCCGGGAGGGCGGAAGGATCGGGCCGGGACGGGGACCGGGTCGGCGTGCGCGACACCGATCTACCCGCGCCTGCCCTCGCGCTGGCGCTTGACGTCGACCAGCCGTTCTTCGCTGGACCGCATGAACCGCTTGAGCTTCTGCTCGAACTCGGGGTCCTTGCCCGCCCTGCGGGGCCGCGCCACCTCAGGCTGCCAGTCGGGGGCGGCCTGCTTGATGGAAAGGTCGATCTTGCCGTCTTCCTTGACACCGACGACCTTGACCGTCACCGAATCGTCGATGCGAAGGTGCTCCTCCACCGATCGGACGTAGTTGCGGTCGATCTCGGAGATGTGGACGAGGCCTGTCTCGCCCGACTCGAGGCGTACGAAGGCACCGTACGGTGCGATCCGAACGATGGTGCCCGGGACGATCGCCCCGATCTCGGCACTCATGCTAGCTACCAGCGCTCCTTTCCAGATGGACATCTGGGCCGAGCGCGCTCGGCCCAGGCTCATCGTAGGGAGGGGGCTCCGGGAGCGTCAACAAATTCACGAGCCTCCTGCTTGGGGTGGCTCGTCCGGATTCAGCGCAGCCAGCCCGTGAACCGCTGCCAGGCCCGCTTGTACCAGGGCTGTTTCGGCTCTGGCGTGGCCGGCGCGGCCGGCGGCGCCGTGGCGGCCGGCGGCGTGCCGCTCATGACCCAGGCCTCCTCGCCGGGCTCGACCAGGTGGAAGTCGCGCTTGGCGAGCTGCTGGACGTAGGCCGGGTCCCGCAGCCGGGCCCGTTCGCGCTCGAGGCGCTCGTTCTCGGCCTGGAGGGCGCGCTGCTTGGCCTGCAGCCGCTCGATGCGGTCGCGCTGGGTGACGTACTGGCGCAGCGGGTACACCGCGGTGACGGCGAGGGCGAACATGACCAGGACCAGCACGGCGCCGCGCGGGGTGAGGCCGAGCGGCGGCCGCGCCTGGTCGTCGACGGGGCGCATCAACCTCGGGGACGCGTCCGCGGCCACCCCCCCGAAGGGCCAGCCGAGCCTCACGACCCGCCCCCGGGGAAGGTGCGCGGGAAGGCCAGCCGGCCCGGGTAGCGGGCGCTGTCGCCGAGCAGCTCCTCGATGCGCAGCAGCTGGTTGTACTTGGCCACCCGGTCGGTGCGGCACGGCGCGCCGGTCTTGATCTGGCCGGAGCCGACCGCCACGGCGAGGTCGGCGATGGTGGTGTCCTCGGTCTCGCCCGAGCGGTGGCTGACCACGGTCGAGTAGCCGTTGCGGTGGGCGAGCTCGACCGCGTCGAAGGTCTCGGTGACGGTGCCGATCTGGTTGACCTTGATCAGCACCGAGTTGGCGGCGCCCTCGTCGAGCCCCCGCTGGATCCGGGCGACGTTGGTGACGAACAGGTCGTCGCCCACCAGCTGCAGCTTGTCCTCGAGGGCGTCGGTGAGGGCGATCCACCCTGCCCAGTCGTCTTCGGCCAGCCCGTCTTCGATGGAGACGATCGGGTAGCGCTCGGCGAGGGTGCGCCACAGCTCGATCATCCCGTCGGCGTCGAGGGTGCGGCCCTCCCCCGCCAGCTCGTAGCGGCCGTCGGCGTACAGCTCGCTGCAGGCCGGGTCCATCGCCAGGGCGACCTCCTGCCCGGCCTCGAAGCCGGCCTTGCCGATCGCCTCGACCAGCAGCTCCAGGGCGGCCTCGTTGCCTGGCAGGTCAGGGGCGAAGCCGCCCTCGTCGCCGATGCCGGTCCCGAGGCTCCGCTCCTTCAGCACCGCCTTGAGGGCGTGGTAGACCTCGGTGCCCATGCGCAGCGCCTCCGTGAAGGAGGGCGCGCCGACCGGTACCACCATGAACTCCTGGAAGTCGACGTCGTTGTCGGCGTGGGCGCCGCCGTTGAGCACGTTCATCATCGGCACCGGCAGCAGGTAGGCGGAGAGCCCACCCAGGTAACGGAACAGCGGCACGCCGAGCGAGTCGGCCGCCGCCCTGGCGACCGCGATCGACACTCCGAGGGTGGCGTTGGCACCGAACTTGGACTTGTTCTCGGTGCCGTCCAGGTCGAGCACCAGCCGGTCGACCGCCCGCTGGTCGTAGGCATCCTCGTCGAGCAGGGCGGGGGCGATCTCCTCGTTGACGTTGCGGACCGCGTTGCGGACGCCCTTGCCGCCGTAGCGGTCGCCACCGTCGCGCAGCTCGACCGCCTCGAAGCGGCCGGTGGATGCGCCGGAGGGGACGATCGCCCGGCCGAGGCCGCCGTCGTCGAGCTGCACCTCGCACTCGAGGGTCGGGTTGCCGCGCGAGTCGAGGACCTCTCGGGCGACGACGAGTTCGATGGCGGCCATGGGGAAGAGCCTTCCTGCACGGGCTTCGAACGGATGACGGCGTCGGCGAGCATATCACCGCCGGTCGCCGAAGCCTTGGAAGCCGAGCGCGGGCGGTGGCATGGATTTCGCCACCGCCGCAGCCGCTGGACTAACGTTGCCCGCGATGAGCGGGCCGACGCGAGAGGAAGCGACGATGAGGAACCCGGCATCACCGGGCGGCGCGGCGCCGGCGCGGCTGCTGCTGGTGGCCGTGGCGATGGTCGTGCTGGCCGGCTGCGAGTTCGCCACCGGCACGGTGCGGACGGTGACGGAGCTGCAGGAGGCCGGCATCCGCAACCCGAACCTCCAGTTCAACGACGACGTGGCCACGCTGGAGTACGACTCCAGCACCGGACCGCTCGACCGGGCGGCAGAGCAGGACCGCGCCGCCGAGGTGATCTGGAAGAACCTGCCGTTCCGGGTCGAGCGGATCAGCATCCGCGCCAGGGGCGACGGCATCCTCGACATCGAGCGCAGCTACTCGCGGCCCGCGCTCGAGGAGCTGTTCGGGCCCCGGCCGTCCAGGCTTGACCGCTCCCCCGCCGATGCGGTGCGCCGGGCCGTCGTGATCGCCGGCATCGGCGGCCTGGTCGTCCTGGCGGCCGTCGTGCTGATCATCGTCCTGGTCGTGCGGGCGGTCCGCAACCGCCCGGCCGTGCAGCCGGCGGGCGGCCAGGCGCCCCCGCCGTGGTCGCAGCCGGGCTACGGGCAGCAGCCGCCGCCTGGCTGGCCGCAGCAGCCCCCGCAGGGGTGGCCGCAGCAGCCGCCGCAGGGGTGGCCGCAGCAGCCGCCGCAGGGGTGGCCGCAGCAGCCCGCCCAGCCGCCGCAGGGGCGGCCGCAGCAGCCGCCGCAGGGGTGGCCGCAGCAGCCCGCCCAGCCGCCGCCGCGGCCGCCGGACGACTGGCCGCTCGGCGCCCCGGAGCCGGGCGGCGGCCAGCCGCCGCCGGAGGAGCCGCCACCTCGGGACCGCGGCCCCACCCCGCCGGGCTGACGAGCTGGGCGGCCGTCAGGCCCCGTCGGCCTCGGCGGCCGCGCGGGCGGCGGCGAAGCGGGCCCGGAAGCGGCGGGCGCTGCGTCGCAGAGCGGCCTCCGGCTCGACGTCCCTCGCCCTTGCGAGGGCCACCACCGCGAACAGCAGCTCGCCGACGGCCGCTTCGAGCTGCTCCGGCTCGCTCGCCCGCGCCACCTGCTCCAGCCCCTCCCTGACCTTCCCGTCCGGGGTGTCCAGCTCGGAACGGGCGAAGCCCTCCTCGGCGGCGCGCTTCTGGAGCTTGGCCGCCAGCTGCAACGCCGGCAGCGCGCTGGGGATCCCTGCCACCGGGTCGGTGCGACCCTCCTGCTCCCGCTTGATCGCCTCCCAGTTGCGCACCACCTCGCCGGGCGAGGAGACGGTCAGCTCGCCGAAGACGTGCGGGTGGCGTCGGACCAGCTTCTCGGTGATCGACCTCGCCACCCCGTCGACGTCGAAGTCGCCGGCGTCCTCGGCGATCTGGGCGTGGAAGACCACCTGGAGCAGCAGGTCGCCAAGCTCCTCGCGGAGGTGCTCCGGCGTCCCCTCCTCGATCGCGTCGAGCACCTCGTAGGCCTCCTCGACCAGGTGCCTGGCCAGCGAGGCATGGGTCTGCTCGTGGTCCCACGGGCAGCCGCCCGGGCCGCGCAGGCGCGTCTCGGTCGCCACCAGGTCCAGCAGGGCGGCGCCCTTCGGCTCGCCCAGCGGGTAGACCGCCTCCACCTCGACCTGGGTCCGGGCGGCCCGGTCGGCCACCAACTGGACCAGCGGGCCGTCGTTCACCGGGGGCAGCAGCAGCGTCGCCGTCCCGTCCCGCCTGGCCAGCTCGAGCAGGGCGTCGGCCTGCCGCCTTGCCAGCGCCACCGCTTCGAGGTCGAGGCCCTGGCCGACCAGCAGCAGGTCGCGGCCGGCGGGCCCGGTGTCGGCGGCGGGCGCCAGCACCTGCCAGGGCAGCTCGGCCACGTCCAGGGCGGGCAGCGACGGGTGGGCGGCGTCGAGCACCCACACGGGCCTGGCAGCGTCGAGCGCGCGCCAGGTCTGGGGCGGGAACAGCAGCGGCAGCCGCGGGCTGGAGGCGACCAGCACGATCCTGGTCATCGACGCGCTACGGCTGCGAGGTGGAGGGAGCGGCCGGGGTGGCGCCAGGGCTGGTGGTGGCCGGGCCAGGAGCCGTCTCGCGCGGCACCACCTTGCCGGCGTCCACGTCCCAGCGGCCGTAGCGGGGGTTCACCGCCACGTCGGCGTGCTTGACCTGGTCGCTGAACCAGGTCTCCACCGCCTTCTGCCGGCGCTGGGTGATGCTGGGGTCGAGCTTGCTGCGCAGGTCGTTGTTGAGCGGCGGCAACCGCACGCCGATCACCTGCAGGACGTGGAAGCCGTACTGGGTCTTGACCGGCTGGGAGATCGGCGACTCGCACGACCCGCTGGTCCTGCCCTTGCAGTTCCCCTGCCGGGCGAGGCCGAACTCCGCCTGCTCGAACGGCTTCACGGTCTGGCCCTTGCTGCTGAAGCCGAGGTCGCCGGCCTTGTCCTTGCTCTGGGGGTCGATCGAGCGGCGCCTGGCCACGGCCGACCAGTCGCCGGAGTCCAGCAGCTCCCTGCGGGCCGCGGCGGCCGCCTGCTTGTCCTTGACCAGCACATGGCGGACGTGGACCTGGATGAACTCGGCCTTGCGCCGGTCGAGGGTCTTGAGCAGCTCGGCGTCGGGCCGGTAGGGCACCAGCTTGACGGCGACCAGGTCGACGGCCAGTTGTACCCGCTGCTGGTCGCGGAGGACCGTCTCGGAGATGTTGCGGTCGCGGAGCAGCTGCTGGTAGTCCTGGCCCTGGGCGGCGACCTGGGACTTGAGCTGCTCCATGCGGGCGTCGACGGCGCCCTCCTCCACGGTCACGCCGGCGTCGCGGGCCGCGTCCAGCACGATCTGGAACTGGATGAGCCCCTCGAGGGCCTGGCGGGTGATGCCCTCGATGTCCTGGGCCTGCTGTCCCTGTTGCTGCTCGCCGAGCTGCGCCTTGACCATCTCTGACAGCCGGCTGTTGGGGATGCCGACGCCGTTCACGGTGGCGGCGTCGTCGCTGCGGACGCCGAGGCCGGAGCAGCCGGCCGCCGCCAGCGCGGCGGCAAGGCAGAGGGCGGGAAGCAGACGGCGCACGGACGACCTCGCGTTCACGACTCGACGACAACAATGGACAAGCATACCGG
>DASYRU010000398.1:0-2139 GCA_036004165.1 Actinomycetota bacterium | reverse complement strand
AGCCCAGCTCGGTGATGGCCCTGGTGATGTCCGGCCGGCGGACCTTCGGGTCGTCGACCGGCCGTGGCCGGAACTCGATGCGCGGCTCCGTCCCGGCCGCCGCCGCCACCATCCGCGCCAGCTCCAGGATCGTCACCTCCTCGGGGTTGCCCAGGTTGACCGGGCCGTTCAGGTCGCTGGACAGCAGCCGCC
The DNA here is from genome assembly GCA_036004165.1 of Actinomycetota bacterium. Taxonomy (GTDB): domain Bacteria; phylum Actinomycetota; class CALGFH01; order CALGFH01; family CALGFH01; genus CALGFH01. The sequence continues at coordinate 1,947 of DASYRU010000398.1, read as the reverse complement.
AGATCCCCTCGATGAGGTCGTCGACGTAGCACAGCGAGCGGGTCTGGCTGCCGTCGCCGTGGACGGTGAGCGGCTGCCCGCGAAGCGCCTGCACCGCGAAGGTGCAGAACGCCCGCCCGTCGTCGATCCGCATGTAGGGCCCAAAGCTGTTGAAGATTCTCGCGATGCGGACGTCGACGCCGTGGGTGCGGTGGTAGGCGGTGGCCAGCGCCTCGGCGTAGCGCTTGGCCTCGTCGTAGACGCCGCGTGGCCCGATCGGGTTGACGTGGCCCCAGTAGCTCTCCGGCTGCGGGTGGACCTGGGGGTCGCCGTAGACCTCGCTGGTGGAGGCGAGCACGAAGCGGGCGCCCTTGTCCTTGGCCAGGCCGAGGGCGTTGTGGGTGCCGAGCGCGCCCACCTTGAGGGTCTGGATCGGGTACTTGAGGTAGTCGATCGGGCTTGCCGGCGAGGCGAAGTGGAGCACGGCGTCAAGCGGCCCGGGCACGTGGATGAAGTCGGTCACGTTGACGTTGACCAGCCGGAAACGCTCGCCGACCAGGTCCTCGACGTTCTCGAGCCGTCCGGTGAGGAAGTTGTCCATGCAGACGACCTGCCAGCCTTCGGCCAGCAGCCGCCGGCAGAGGTGGGAGCCGAGGAAGCCGGCGCCACCGGTGACCAGCCCGCGGGGCACGCTACCCCCCTTGGCGATCGGGGGTCCGCACCGGGCGTCCGACCCCGGCCACGGTGAAGCCCTCGGCCACGAACGCGTCGGCGTCGAGCGCGTTGCGGGCGTCGACCAGGATCGGGTAGGCCATGCGGCCGCGGAGGTCGGCCGGGTCGAGGTCGAGGAACTCGGCCCACTCGGTCATCAGCACCAGCGCGTGCGCGCCCTCGGCGACGTCGACCGCCTTGCCGGCCAGCTGCAGGCCGGGCACCAGCCCGGCGGCCTGCTCGCCGGCCACCGGGTCGTAGGCGACCACCTGGGCGCCGTCGGCGAGCAGCTCCTTGACCACGTCGATGGCGGGCGCGTCGCGCAGGTCGTCGGTCTCCGGCTTGAACGCCAGGCCGAGCACGCCCACCCGCTTGCCGTCCAGGTGCCACAGGGCGTCGCGGACCTTGTCGACCACCGCGTGCCTGGAGTCGTGGTTGACCTTGGCCACCTCGTTGAGGATGCCGAAGTCGATCCCCAGCTCGCGGGAGCGGTGGCTGAAGGCGGCCACGTCCTTGGGAAAGCAGCTGCCCCCGTAGCCGGCGCCTGCCTTGAGGAAGTGGGTGCCGATGCGCGGGTCGAGGCCCATGCCCCTGGCGACCAGCTCGACGTCGGCACCCGACCGCTCGCAGACCCTGGCGACCGAGTTGATGAAGCTGATCTTGGTGGCCAGGAAGGCGTTGGAGGCGTGCTTGATCAGCTCGGAGGTGGCCAGGTCGGTGGCGAGCAGGGGCGCCCCCGAGCGCTCCACGATCGGGGCGTAGAGCTCCCGCAGCGCCGCCAGGCCCCGCTCCGAGGCGGTGCCGACCACGATCCGGTCCGGCTGCAGGGTGTCGACCAGCGCCGAGCCCTCGCGCAGGAACTCGGGGTTGGAGGCGACCTCCCAGTCGGCGCCCTGCGGGGCCTCGCGGGCGATCACCTGCGCGACCCGCTGGCCGGTCTGCACCGGCACGGTGGACTTCTCGCAGATCAGGCGGAACTCGCCGGCCGGCAGGCTGCGCGCCACCTCCCTGGCGACCGCCTCGACGAAGGCGAGGTTCGGGCTGCCGTCGCCCCGGCTGGGGGTGCCGACGCAGATGAAGATCACCATGCCGTGGCCGACCGCCTCGGCCTTGCCGCCGGCGACCCGCAGCCGCCCGGCGCTGGTCACCTCGCCGAGCAGCTCCTGCAGGCCGGGTTCGTAGAACCAGGAGCGGCCCGCCCGGATCAGCTCGAGCTTTCCGGGGTCGTCGTCGTCGACCAGCACGTCGTGGCCGACA
>DASYRU010000397.1:0-3194 GCA_036004165.1 Actinomycetota bacterium | reverse complement strand
GCCCGCCAGGAGCGGATCAGCGGCACCATCGAGGCCGGCCAGCGGGCCGACCTGGTCGCCTTCGCCGGCGACGTGCTGGCCGCCGACCCGCACGACCTCGAGGAGGGCGAGGCGATCTTCACCATGGTCGCCGGCCGCCTGGTCCACGGGCCGGAGGAGCTGCAGCTCGGCACCGCCCGCAGCTTCGGCGGCTGGACCTGACGACGGCCCAGCCGGTAGGCGGCCCGGTCCAGCACCGCCCACCGGGGCCGGGGAACCCGAGGGGAGTGCCCCGGTCGATCGGGCCCCGGACGGACGGGAGGTGGCGCAATGACCGGCACCTCCTTCGAGACGGTCCCGTGGGCGGCAGGCAGCTCCGGCGAGCCGGAGCGGCTCATCTTCGAGCGCTCCTCCCCCGGCCGGCGGGCGTCCTCGCTGGCCGACGCCGGCGACCTGCCAGAGGTCGACCTGGAGCGGGTCCTGCCGGCGTGGGCGCGCCGCACCTCCCCGGTGCGGCTGCCCGAGGTGTCCGAACGCGACCTGGTCCGCCACTACACCCGCCTGGCCCACCGCAACTACGCGGTCGACCTCGGCTTCTACCCCCTCGGGTCCTGCACCATGAAGTACAACCCGAAGGTTGCGGAGGTGGCAGCGGCCCTGCCCGGCTTCGCCCGGCTGCACCCCGCCCAGCCGGACGAGCAGGTGCAGGGGGCGCTGGAGGTGCTGGCGCGCCTGGAGCACGCCCTCTGCGAGCTGACCGGCCTGGCCGCCGTCACCTTCCAGCCGGCCGCCGGCGCCCACGGCGAGCTCACCGGCCTGCTGATCATCCGCGCCTACCACGAGGCGCGGAACGACCCTCGGCGCCGGGTGATCATCCCCGACGCCGCCCACGGCACCAACCCTGCCTCGGTGCGGCTGGCCGGCTTCGAGGTCACCACCGTCGCCAGCGGCCCCGACGGCCTGGTGGACCTCGGCTCGCTGGAGGCCGCGCTCGGCGACGACGTGGCCGCCCTGATGATCACCAACCCCAACACGCTCGGCCTGTTCGAACGCAACATCGCCCGCGTCGCCGAGCTGGTCCACCGGGTCGGTGGTCAGCTCTACTACGACGGGGCCAACTTCAACGCGATCCTCGGCAAGGCCAGGCCGGGCGACATGGGCTTCGACGTCGTCCACCTCAACCTCCACAAGACCTTCGCCACCCCCCACGGTGGCGGGGGCCCAGGGGCCGGCCCGCTGGTGGTGGCCGAGCACCTGGCCGACTTCCGACCCGCCCCGGTGGTGGTCCGCGACGGCGACCGCTGGCGCTGGGACGCCGACCGGCCCCGCTCGATCGGGCGGGTGCACGGCTGGAACGGCAACTTCGGCATCCTGGTGCGCGCCTTCGCCTACCTGCTCGCCAACGGCGGCGACGGCCTGCGGGGCGTGGCGGAACGCGCCGTGCTCAACGCCAACTACCTGCTGGAGCGGCTGCAGGCCACATACCAGCTCGGCTACCCGAGCCGGCCGGTGATGCACGAGTTCGTGGTGTCGGCTCGCAAGCAGAAGGCGCAGGGGGCGCGCGCCCTCGACGTCGCCAAGGGCCTGATCGACCGCGGCTTCCACCCCCCGACGGTCTACTTCCCGCTGATCGTCGAGGAGGCCCTGATGGTCGAGCCGACCGAGACCGAGAGCGTGGAGACCCTCGACGCCTTCGCCGACGCCATGCTGGAGATCGCCGCCCAGGCCGAAACCGACGCCCATCCGCTGCACCAGGCGCCGACCAGCGCCCCGGTCGGGCGGCTCGACGAGGCCCGCGCCGCCCGCTCGCTGGTGGTCCGCTGGCACCCGCCGTCCGAGCCCAACCAGGCCGGCGCCGACCCCGCCGACGAAGGCCCACCCGACAAACCGACCTCCTGAGAGGTTTCCGACCGGCGCCGGAGCGGTAAGACCAGGCAAACGCGCACATTCTGCTCGGCTTGCCGTCCGTGGCAGCAAGGCCGGCCCCGGGACCGTCAGGAGGAAGCGCCCATGTCGCGCAGGTTCATGGCTGTGCTGTCGGTGGTCGTCGTGGTTCTGAGCTTCTCGATCGTCGGGCAGGCGGTGGCCGGCCCCAGAGCGGCCGTCCAGGCGGCGGCGCAAGGCGCCGCGCCGGAGCTGTCCACCACCACCAGGCTGCAGGACCGCCGCGAGATCGCGGCCGGCACCCGCGCCTACTCGATCGGCTTCCAGGACGGGCGGTTCTACGCCAACGGCTGGCACATCACCGGCGAGATGGGCGGCGTGTGGACACCCCCGCTGAAGCTGGTCGACGGCGTCTGGTTCGGGCTGGACGACCAGTGGGTCGGGCCCGCCACCAAGTTCACCAGCGGCTGGGGCTACACGCGCTTCGACCTGCCCGACACCGCCGGCCTGAAGCTGGAGCGCACCGACGTCACGCCCGACGGGCGCCGGGGGACGCTGCTCGGGCTCAAGATCACCAACCCCGGAGCGGCGCGGACCGCCAAGCTGTCGGTCGACGCCCACTCCGAGCTGATGGGGCACTACCCGTGGGGGTTCGGCGGCGTCACCCCCAACGCCAGCGACAACCGGCCCGACGAGGGCAGCTTCGACGGCCGCAACCTGGTGTTCACCGACGACGGGGCCCTGCCGGGGGCGCCGGAGCACCACTACGCGGCGCTGGTGGGCACCGCCATGGAGCCGGACACCGGCACCCCCGGCGACCAGTTCTGGGGCCCGCAGCCGGGCCACCGCTGCACCGGCACCGAGCCGGGCGCGCCCGCCGACCCCAAGCCGTCCGTCTGTGACGACGGCCCCTTCGGCCGCGGCACCGGCGGCCAGCTGACCTACACGCTCTCCCTGCCGGCCGGCGGCTCCACGACCGTGTGGCTGGCGGTCGCCGGCTCCGACCAGGGCCTGTCGCCGGCGCGCCAGGAGCTGGCGCGCGTGCTCGACGACCCAGCCGGCCAGCTCGCCGCGAAGGTCGCCTCCCGCCAGCGGGTGGCGCAGATGACCAGGCTCTCGCTGCCCGACGACCCGCTGGTGCAGGACGCGGTCGAGTGGGGCAAGCAGAACCTGGCCGACAGCACCCAGAGCGCCGAGAACCTCCAGATCCGCTGGACCGACCAGGGCAAGCAGTTCCCGCCACCGCTCGGCACCGTGCCGGAGGCGACCTGGATCGCCGCCGGCTTCCCCGACTACCCGTGGATCTTCGGCACCGACGGGGAGTACACCGC
>DASYRU010000396.1:0-1755 GCA_036004165.1 Actinomycetota bacterium | reverse complement strand
CCGAACTGCCGGTAGAGGGTCATGGGGGCGACCTCGGCGTCGGCGATGATCCGGTTGACCCCGACGGCGGCGATGCCTTCCTGGCGGAACAGCTCGGTCGCCGTGGTAAGGATCCGCTCGCGCGGCCTGGCAGGCACCATGAACGCTCCCTCTCCTCAGGTACGTGCGAACAGCAGTTCCTTGGCCTCCTCCAGGTGGGCGGTCGCTCCCGCCTCCCGGAAGAACGCGAGCGCGCGTTCGAGTTCGGTCCTGCCCTCGGCCACGCGATCGTCGGCGTGCAGCCGGCGGGCCGCGGCCAGGCGGGCGTTGGCCTCGTCGGGCCGGGAACCGATCTCGGCGTAGATCGCCGCCGCCCGCCCGGGGTCGCCGGCCGCGAACGCGCGGGCCGCCTCCAGCCAGCGGGACGGCAGCACCTCGTCGAGCACCTCGATCGGCCGCTCCAGCTCGGCCAGGACGATCGCGAGGTCGACGCCGAGGTCCGCTTTGAGCAGCCTGCCGCCGAGGTTGCCGAGCAGCTCGTCGACCAGCTTGCCGGCCTCGGCGAGGTGACCGGCGGCGAGCTGCGCCTGGGCGGCCAGGCCGAGCGCCGGGCCGAGGTCCTGATGGTCACCGGATTCGCGTGCCAGCTCCAGCGCCCGGTCGCTGTCCTCGAGGGCGCCGGTCACCTGACCCCTGGCCAGCAGGATGCGCCCCCGCCAGGTGCGGCACTCGCCTTCGAGCATGTGGGGGATCCCGTCTGCCGCCTCGGCCACCACCGCGTCGGCGATCGCCACCGCCTCGTCCCAGCGACCGCTCCAGTAGTACTCGGCGGCGCGCTCCAACTCCAGCCAGCGCAGCCACCGCGCCGAGCCGAAGCGTTCGGCCACCCGCCGCGCCGCCGCCCTGGCGGTGAAGCAGCGCCGAAGGTCGCCGAGGGTCGCCAGCACGTCGGCCAGGTTGAGATGCCAGGGGACCGCGCTGGAGGAGCCGTGCTCCTCGCAGAGCGCGATGCAACGCTCGAGGTCGGCGATGCCGCCCTCGTCGCCGAGGCTGGCGCGGGCGGCGCCGATGGTCCCCAGCGCCTCCTCCTCGACCTCGCTCGCGCCGAAGGCCCTCGCCATGGTCAGCGCCTCGCGGGCGACGCGGAGCGCCTCGGCGTGCCGGTCGGCGAGCATCTGGTGCATGCCGTACCCGCTCAGGACGGCGGCCTTGCTCCGCGACGCCGGCTGGTCGGCGATCAGCGCCAGGGCGCGGTCCAGGTGCGCGGTCCGCTGCCGCCCGTGCGCGTAGGCGAGCTGCCCCAGCCGCACCTCGGCCTCGGCCGCCCGCTCGTGGGCGCCGGCGGCCAGCAGCCCGTCGCGTGCCCGGGCGAGCAGGTCCTCGCCGGTCCCTTCGCCGAGGCAGCGCGCCTCGCCGGTGCGGAACTCCAGCTCCGGCCGCAACGGGTCGGCGTCCGGCCAGAGGTCGAGGGCCGCGGCGTAGTAGCGGGCGGCGGTGACATGGGTGCCAAGGGTGGTCACCCGGTCGCCCGCGTCCTTGAGCGCAAGCCGGGCCCGCTCCGCCAGGTCGCCGGTGTCCTGCCCGGCCGCGCTGGCCAGCGCCAACGCCTGCCCGTAGTGGTGGGCGAGCAGCTCCGACCGCCCCGCCGGGTCCCGCCCGGCCGGAGGGTTGGGGCCGGCGGCCAGCGACTCCAGCCAGCCGGCGGCGCGGCGGTGCTTGCCGGCACGCTCCGCCCTGGGGATCTGGCCGTAGGCGACCTCGCGAACCAGCACGTGG
>DASYRU010000395.1:0-1662 GCA_036004165.1 Actinomycetota bacterium | reverse complement strand
GCTGCTGGACGGCGGCCGCAAGGCCTGGGAGCTGGAGGGCCGCCCGCTGACCACCGACCCGCCGACGGCCACCGCCACCGCCGGCTACCCGGTGCGCCAGCCCGACAGCTCGATCCGGGCGTTCCGCGACCAGGTCCTGGCCGACTACGTCGGCAACGACGGGGCGGCGCTGGTGGACGTGCGCTCCCCCGAGGAGTACCGGGGAGAGAAGCTCGCGCCCGACCACCTGCCGCAGGAGGCGGCGCAGCGGCCGGGGCACATCCCAGGGGCGGTGAACGTCCCCTGGGCCAAGGCGGTGGACGGCACCACCGGCAAGTTCCTGACCGACCAGCAGCTCGCCGAGCTGTACGGCGGCCAGGGCGTGAACGCCGACCGTGACGTGGTGGCCTACTGCCGGATCGGCGAGCGCAGCGCGCACACCTGGTTCGTGCTGCACGAGCTGCTCGGCTATCCGAGCGTGCGGAACTACGACGGCTCCTGGACCGAGTGGGGCAGCCTCGTCAACGTCCCGATCGAGCGGTAGAGGGCCGGTCAAGTATCGGCGCCGCACAGCCGCCACGCTGGGCTACCCGAGGCCGAAACGTGCGCGCCGGGCATGCTTGACCGGTCCTCTGGCTGCGGGTTCGGCCAGCCGCATTGCTGGCCGCCGGGCGGTCCGGCAGACTTCGGCCGTGAGTCAACGCGCCAACCTGCCGCCGCCCGGCCGGCCGCAGGCCGCCGAGCCCTCCGCGGCCATCCTCGGCCGGGTCGTCGGCGAGCTGCCTGGCGGCATCATCGTGGCCAGCGGGTCGGGGCGGCTGCGGTACGCCAACCACGCCGCCGCCCGGATGCTGGGCTACGCCGACCCCGACCAGGTCCCCGAGCTGCTGGAGCAGCTCATCCCGGAGCTCGACGTGCTCGACCTGGACGGCCGGCCGCTCCCCTACGAGGGCTGGCCGGTCGCCCGTGCCCTGGCCGGCGAGCGCTTGGAGGACGTCGACTACCTGTTCCTCGGCCGGGATGGCGACAGCCGCCGGGTCCGCTGTTTCGGCGGTCCGTTGGAGCTGGAGGGCGGCGAGCCGGGCGGCTGGGTGAACCTCCGCGACGTCGGGCGCGAGGAGACGATCCTGCGAGAGCTGCGCGAGGAACGCGACCTGGTGGCCGCGCTGATCGACATCAGCCCGGTCGCGATCGCGGTGGTCCGCGCCCCCGACCTGGTGGTCGAGCTGGCCAACGACGTCGCCAAGGCGCTGCGACCCGAGGTGCAGATGGTCGGCATGCCGGCGGGCGAGGTCTTCCCGGAGGCCGGGCCGGCCGGCTTCCTCGACCGGCTGCGGCAGGTGGCGCAGACCGGCGAGGCGTTCTCGGTCACCGACGCGCCGATCGACTGGCTGGAGCCCGGGACCCGCCACTTCACCATGACCTACTCGCGCCTGCCGCAGCCCAGCGGGCAGCCGACCCGGGTGCTCATCCTGGCGAGGGAGACCACCACCGAGGTGGCCGCCCGCAGCAGGGCGGAGGCGATCACCGCCGAGCGCACCCGCGACCTGTCGCGGGCCAGGGTCACCTCGGCGCGGCTGCGCAGCCTGGTCGACCTGGCCGCGGCGATCGCCTCGGTCGAGGACCTGGACGCCCTGCTGTCGATGGTCACCGGGGAGACCGCCAGGCTGCTGGGGGCCGACA
>DASYRU010000394.1:0-2837 GCA_036004165.1 Actinomycetota bacterium | reverse complement strand
GTGGCCTGGATGCGGCTGGCGTTGATCGCCAGGTACCAGGCGGTCTCCACCGCCGGGGGCGCCCAGCCGGTCTGTGTCCCCCAGTCCAGCAGCACCACCCGGTCGCCGAGGAAGCCGAGGTTGCCGAGCTTGAGGTCGCCGTGGATCAGGGTGGCGGGGAAGCGGGCCAGCTCGGCCGCGAACGGCTCCGGCCGGTCCAGGATCGCGCCCACCGCCGCCGCCACGTCGCCGGCGACCAGCTCGCCGAAGCGCTCCCAGCCCCGGCCGACCAGCTTGGGGACCGGGTCGTCGCCGGCCGCCTCCCGCCTGGCCATCGCCGGGGACAGGAACCGGTAGCGGTCGGCCAGCGCGCACAGCTCGCGCGCCGGTTCCTCCCGGAAGGCGGTGTGCAGGGCGGCGGCCGCCTCGAGCACCCGCCGGCTCTCGGCCCTGCCGATGCGGGCACCGTCGGGCAGCAGCGCCGCCGACAGGTCGCGCATGATCACCGTCCAGCCGGCCCCGTCGCGCTCCACGGCGACGATCGCGTGCTCGATCACGGCAGGCACCCGGTCGAGCAGCCCCGACGCCCACAGCTCCGCCACCCGACCCTCGTCCCCGGTGGCCCGCATGAGCCAGTCGGAGGCCGCCAGGACGTGCTTGACCACCAGCGGCTCGCCGCTTGCCAGCAGCACCCGCTCCAGCCGGCTGCCGGAGCGGCCGTCGGTGGCCGCCAGCGGCTCCCGCCGGACCTCCCCGGCGAGCGGCGAGGTCACGGTCGCACCAACGGCATCGGGGCTCCCTCCTGTGCGCCAGCGTTGACGCTGCGGCGCCGATGCTGCCCGACCGGGTTGCAGCCGGGTTGCACGCGACCCGACCTCAGCCCGCCGCCTCCGGCCGGCGCATGTACCACTCGCGGTACTCGGCGCAGCGGCCGGCGGCGTCGAAGCGGAGCAGGAAGACGTTGTCGTACTCCTTGTCGAGCGAGCCGTCGGCGTGGAAGTAGCGGCTGGAGCCATTGGCCACCGCCCGGTCGCCGGAGACCAGCACCGGTCGGTAGCGGCCCTCGTAGGTTCCCGGCGGGTCCGGGTCCTCGAGCCAGGAGGCGACGATCGCCTCCCTGCCCCGGGCAGGCTCGTCGAATGGGTTGTCGTGGTAGACGGCGTCCTCGCTGAACAGTCCGCCGATCTCGGCGGGGTCGTTGCTCTCCCACGCCCGGCTGTAGCCGTCCAGCCAGGCGGCGACGGTCCGCTCGTCCATCACGGCACCTCTCGATGCGGCGTTTCCGGGTCGGCCGAGCCTACCGGTTGCCTGGGCTCGCCGTCGGAGCAACACTGGGGGCCCATGCAGAACCGGCCCGCCCCCAACCGGCTGATCGACGAGACCAGCCCGTACCTGCTCCAGCACGCCTGGAACCCGGTCGACTGGTACCCGTGGGGACCGGAGGCGCTGGAGCGTGCCCGCAGCCAGGACAGGCCGATCCTGCTGTCGATCGGCTACGCCGCCTGCCACTGGTGCCACGTGATGGCCCACGAGTCGTTCGAGGACGCCGAGACGGCGGCGCTCATGAACGAGCGCTTCGTCTGCATCAAGGTCGACCGGGAGGAGCGGCCCGACCTGGACGGCATCTACATGGACGCGGTGCAGGCGATGACCGGCCAGGGCGGCTGGCCGATGACGGTGTTCCTGACCCCGGAGGGCGGCCCCTTCTATGCCGGCACCTACTACCCGAAGGTCGACCGGCCGGGCATGCCGAGCTTCAAGAAGGTGCTGCTCGCCGTGGACGACGCCTGGCAGCGGCGACGCGACGACGCCAGGCACCAGGGCGCTCAGGTGGTCGAGCTGATCGCCGCCCAGGCCGGGAGCCTGGCCGAGGGGGCCGGCCAGCCGGAGGAGGCGACCCTCCGCCAGGCGTTCGACGGCCTGCAGCGCGCCTTCGATCCCACCTGGGGCGGGTTCGGGCCGGCGCCCAAGTTCCCCCAGCCGATGACCCTCGAGTTCCTCCTCCGCTGCCACCTGCGCGGTTTCGAGGGGGCGCTCGACATGGTGGAGCTGACCCTCAACCGGATGGCCTCTGGCGGCATCTTCGACCAGCTCGGCGGCGGCTTCCACAGGTACTCGACCGATCGCCGCTGGCTGGTGCCGCACTTCGAGAAGATGCTCTACGACAACGCCCAGCTGGTGCGGCTGTACGCCCGCGCCTGGCAGGTCACCGGCGCCGACCGCCACCGGCAGGTAGCCGTGGCCACGGCCGACTACCTGCTGCGCGAGTTGCGCCACCCCCAGGGCGGGTTCTTCTCCTCCCAGGACGCCGACTCCGAAGGCGAGGAGGGCAAGTTCTTCGTCTGGTCGTACCAGGAGCTGGTCGAGGTCGCCGGCGAGCCGGTGGCGAGGTTCCTCGGCGCGCTCCCGGAGGGCAACTGGGAGGGCGGCAACGTCCTGTGGACGCCGCTGCCGGCGAAGGCGGCGGCCGAGGCCGCCGGGGTCGGCGTGGAGGAGCTGGAGCGCGCGCTGCCCGGCGCCCGCGCCGCGCTGTTCGAGCGCCGCGAGGGGCGGGTGCGCCCGGCGACCGACGACAAGGTGCTGGCGGCCTGGAACGGGCTGGCGATCGGGGCCCTGGCCGAGGCCGGCCGCGTGCTGCCGGAGCCGCGCTACGTGGCGGCGGCGGTGGCGGCGGCGGAGTTCGTCCTCAGCACCATGCGGACGCCGCGGCTGCGGCGGGCCTGGCGCGACGGCCGCCTCGGCGGCCCCGGCTACCTGGACGACTACGCCTGCATGGCGGAGGCCTGCCTGACCCTGTACGAGACCACCTTCGAGCCGCGCTGGCTGCGCGAGGCGCTGGCGCTCGCCGACGAGCTGCT
>DASYRU010000393.1:0-2369 GCA_036004165.1 Actinomycetota bacterium | reverse complement strand
GCGCTTCCCCGACGAGCTGTCCGGCGGCCAGCAGCAGCGGGTGGCGATCGCCCGCGCGCTGATCGGGCCGCGCCGCCTGATGCTGGCCGACGAGCCGACCGGCGCCCTGGACTCCCAGACCGGCGAGGCGGTGCTGCGGCTGCTGCGGTCGAGGGTGGACGCCGGCGCGGCCGGGGTGCTGGTCACCCACGAGGCGCGGCACGCCGCCTGGGCCGACCGGGTGGCGTTCCTGCGCGACGGGGAGATCGTCGACACCTCCGGGCCGCTGGACCAGCCCGATGCGCTGCTGCCCGCACCGGGCGGCGGCCGGTGACCGGCTGGCGGCCCGCGCTGCGGGTGGCCAGGCGCGAGGCGCAGCGCGCCAAGGGCCGCTCGCTGCTGGTGGTCGCGATGATCATGCTGCCGGTGGCGGCGCTGGCGTTCGCCGCGGTCTACCGTGACACGTTCACGCTCACCGCGGACGAGCGGGCGGAGCGGCTGATGGGCACCGCCCAGGCCGTGCTGGCCCGGCCGTTCGACGACCCGGTGCACCAGGACCCGACCGACCTGGATGCGTTCGGACCCCCCGGCGTGCTCCCGCCGACGGCCGAGCCGGCCCCACCGACCGCGAAGGAACTGCTGGCGCTCCTGCCGCCCGGCAGCAGGGTCGTCCGCGACCAGACCGGCCCCCTGCAGGTGCGCACCGCGGCCGGGACCGGGACGGTCGGCGCCCGGATGCTGGACGCCACCGACCCGCTCGCGCACGGGATCTTCCGCCAGCTCACCGGCCGCGCACCGGCCACACGGGACGAGGCCGCCCTGACCCCGGCCGCCGTCCGCCGCCTCGGCGCCAACGTGGGCGGCAGCGTGCGCCTGGCCGACGGTGGCCGCACCTTCCGGGTCGTGGGCACCGTCGAGGACCCGACCGACCTGCAGGCGACCATGGTCGTGCTGCGCACGGGCGCGCTGCCGCCGGCTGCGCTGGCCGAGTCGCCGGCGGAGGGCCCGCGGGAGCTGCGCTGGCTGGCGGCCACGCCGGGCCCGCTGACCTGGTCGCAGGTCAAGCAGCTGAACACCCACGGCGTGGTGGCGGTCTCCCGCCACGTGCTCGCGCACCCACCCGGCCCAGCCGAGCGGTACCCGGAGTTCGCCGCCGCCGAGAACCGGTTCGAGGTGGGCGTCCCCGGGCTCCTCGGCGGACTGGCGATGCTGGAGATCATCCTGCTGGCCGGGCCGGCGTTCGCGGTGGGTGCCCGCCGCCGCCGCCGCGACCTGGGCCTGGTCGCCGCCGCCGGCGGGAGCCCGACGCACCTGCGCCGGATCGTGCTCGCCGACGGTGTGGTGCTCGGCGCGGTCGCGGCGGCCTTGGGCGTGCTGCTCGGCATCGCCGCCGCCGCCGTCGCCCGGCCGCTGCTTGAGGAGCAGCTCACCCACGCCCGGTCCGGCGGCTTCCGGGTGTTCCCGGCGGCGCTGGCCGGCCTGGCCGGGCTCGCGGTGGCGACCGGGGTGCTGGCCGCGCTGGTCCCCGCGTGGATCTCCGCCCGCCAGGACGTGGTCGCCGCGCTGGCGGGGCGGCGCGGCATCACCTGGTCGCGGCGGCGCTGGGTGGTGCTCGGCCTCGGATTGACGGCGGCCGGCGCGGCGGCGCTGGCCGTCGGGGCCTGGCGGAGCAGCCCGACGATCATCCTCACCGGGCTGGCCGTCGGCGAGCTCGGGCTGGTGCTGTGCACGCCCGCCGTGGTGGGGCTGGTGGCCAGCGCTGGCCGCTGGCTGCCGCTGGCCCCGCGGATCGCCCTGCGCGACACCTCCCGCAACCGCACGGCCGCCGCGCCGGCGATCTCGGCGGTGATGGCCGCGGTCGTCGGCAGCCTGGCGGTCGGCGTCATGCTCGTCGCCAGCACCCAACGCGCCCGGGACGACTACCGGTCGGTCACCCGGACCGGAGACGTGGTCCTCGAAGCCACCAGCAAGGGCGGCGGCGGGCGGCCGCTGCCGGCACAGGCGGTCGCCAGCCTGCGCCGCACCATGCCGGTCGAGCGGCTCCACCGGATGGGCCTGCCCGGGTGTGGCACAGCGGAGTGCGCGGTCAGACCGCGGACGCCGGCGGCCCGCCAGTGCCCGTACTCCCCAGAGGTGCTGCGACGCGACCCGACCCCGGTCGAGCAGCGCGCCGCCCGGCGCGACGCCCGCTGCGACGGCCTCTTCGGCCTGTACCGCTACTTCCAGTACAGCTTCACCGACAGCTTCACCCTCGTCATCGACCAGGACGCGGTCGGCGCGCTCACCGGCCTGGCGGCCGAGGACGCCGGACAGGCGGCCGCCGCCCTCCGCGCCGGAAAGGTGGTCGTCGACCACCCACGCTACCTGCACGACGGCCAGGTGACGCTGAC
>DASYRU010000392.1:0-4104 GCA_036004165.1 Actinomycetota bacterium | reverse complement strand
AGACATCGAGCAGGTTCCCGGCCAGGTGGTCCTCGTAGGCCTTCATGTCGAAGTGGCCGTGGCCGCAGAGGTTGAACACGATCGTCTCGGAGCGGCCCTCCTCCTTGCAGCGCAGCGCCTCGTCGATCACCGCGCGGATGGCGTGGGCGGGCTCGGGCGCCGGCAGGTGGCCCTCGGTGCGGGCGAACTGCACCGCGGCCTCGAACACCTTGGACTGCGGGTAGGCGACCGCCTCGATGTGGCCCTCCTTGGCCAGCAGCGACACGATCGGCGAGTCGCCGTGGTAGCGCAGGCCGCCGGCGTGGATCGGCGCCGGGATGAAGTCCGACCCCAGGGTGTACATCGGGATCAGCGGGGTCATGCCGGCCTGGTCGCCGAGGTCGTAGTCGAAGCGGCCCTTGGTCAGGGTCGGCGCGGCGGTCGGCTCGGCCGCGACCACCCGGGTGCCGATGCGGCCGGCCAGCTTGTCGGCCAGCAGCGGGAAGGTGAAGCCGCCGAAGTTGGAGCCGCCGCCGACGCAGGCGACCAGCACGTCCGGGGTGATCCCGGCCCGCTCCAACTGGGCCTTGAGCTCGAGCCCGATGACGGTCTGGTGCAGCAGCACGTGGTTGAGGACGCTGCCGAGCGAGTAGTGGGTGTCGTCGCGCTTGGCGGCGTCCTCGACCGCCTCGGAGATGGCGATGCCGAGCGACCCCGGCGAGTCGGGATGCTGGGCGAGCACCGCCCTGCCCGCGTCGGTCTCCTGCGACGGCGAGGCGGTCACGCTGGCGCCCCACGTCTCCATCAAGGAGCGCCGGTACGGCTTGCCGTCGTAGGAGGCGCGCACCATGTAGACCTTGCACTCCAGGCCGAAGCGGCCGCAGGCGAACGCCAGCGCGCTGCCCCACTGTCCGGCGCCGGTCTCGGTGCTGAGCCGGGTGACGCCCTCCGCCTTGTTGTAGTACGCCTGGGCGACGGCGGTGTTGGGCTTGTGGGAGCCGGCCGGGGAGCCACCCTCGTACTTGTAGTAGATCCGGGCCGGGGTGCCGAGGGCGCGCTCCAGGTCGAGGGCGCGGATCAGCGGGGTCGGCCGCCACAGCTTGTAGGCGTCCAGCACCGGGCCGGGGATGTCGATCCACTGGTCGGTGGAGACCTCCTGGCCGATCAGGGCCATCGGGAACAGCGGGGCGAGCGCGTCCGGCCCGATCGGCTCGCGGGTCTGCGGGTGCAGGTAGGGGCCCGGCTTGGTCGGCATCGACGGCACCAGGTTGAACCAGGCGCTTGGCAGCTCGTCCTCGCCGAGCAGGATCTTGCGGGGCTCAGGCATGTTCTCCTCCCGTCGAATGCTTCGCAGGAGACGGCGCGGTGGCCGCCTGCGGCGGCCGATCGGTCCCATTCCGACCGGGGCCGTCCAGAAGATCGCGGA
Organism: Actinomycetota bacterium; assembly: GCA_036004165.1. Lineage (GTDB taxonomy): Bacteria > Actinomycetota > CALGFH01 > CALGFH01 > CALGFH01 > CALGFH01. The sequence continues at coordinate 2,699 of DASYRU010000392.1, read as the reverse complement.
CGGCCCCGGTCGGGTCGTCGGCGCGAACCAGGTGCTCGCCGACCAGGACCGCGTCGGCGCCGGCGGCGGCAGCGGCCAGCACGTCGGCTCTGGTGCGGATGCCGCTCTCGGCCACCAGCACCGCCCCCGCCGGCAGCGCCTCGCGGACGGCGGCGAAGCGGCCGGGGTCGAGCTCGAGGGTGGCCAGGTCGCGGGCGTTGACCCCGACCAGGGCGGCACCGGCGGCGGCGGCCGCCGCCGCCTCCGCCCGGGTGTGGACCTCGACCAGGGCGTCCATGCCGGCGGCGGCCGTCTCCTCCAGCAGGCGGACGAGCGCGGCCCGGTCGAGCGCGGCCACGATCAGCAGCACCGCGTCGGCGCCCCAGGCGCGCGACTCCCACACCTGGTAGGGCGTGGTGACGAAGTCCTTGCGCAGGACCGGCAGGTCGACGGCGGCGCGCACCGCCAGCAGGTCCTCCGGGCTGCCGGCGAAGTGGCGCGGCTCGGTGAGCACGCTGACCGCCGCCGCGCCGCCGGCGGCGTAGGCGGCGGCGAGGGCGGCCGGGTCGAGGCCGGCGCGGATCTCCCCGCGGGACGGGGAGCGCCGCTTCACCTCGGCGACCAGCGCCGGCCCGTCGGGGCCGCGCCGCAGCACGGCGCGCAGGCCTCTGGCGGCCGGGGCGGCCGCCGCGGCGTCGAGGAGTTGGGGCAGCGGCAGGTCCTCGGCGCGGCGCTCGGCGTCCAGCCGGGCGCCGGCCACCGCCCGGGCCAGGAAGCTGCTGGCAGCGGTCACGGCCGCGATTCTAGCTCCCGCTGGCCTTCCTGGCGGTCCGGGAGGGTGCCGTCGCCGTGGGGCGGAGCGGCGTGGGCGGGCGGCAGCAGCAGGCGGAAGGCGGTGCCGCCGCCGTCGCCGGACTCGGCCCGGATCGCCACCCCCATCGCGTCGCAGAGCCCCTTGACGATCGCCAGGCCAAGGCCGGACCCGACCGCGCGGGTGCCGCGGTAGCGGGCCCACAGGTAGCCGCGGTCGAACGCGTGGGGAAGGTCGGCGGCGGCGATCCCGGGGCCCTGGTCGACCACGGCCGCCTCGACCCCGCCGCCTGGCAGCGGACGGGCGGCCACCAGCACCGGGTGGCCGGGCGGGCTGGAGCGGGTCGCGTTGTCCAGCAGGTTGTCCAGCACCTGGCGGAGCCGGCCGGGGTCGACGTGGGCGTGGAGGGTGCCGCTCAGGCGGGTGTTGACGGTGAGGTTGCGGCCGGCCGCCCGCTCGGCGGCGGCGGCCGCCTCCCGGAGCACGGCGCCGACGTCGGCGTCCACCGGGCTGACCGCGAACTGGCCACGGCCCAGCCGGGCCAGGTCCAGCAGGTCCTGGACCAGGCGGGCCAGCCGCATCGTCTCGGCGTGGATGCGGAGCAGCGAACGGCGCCGCTCCCCCGGGTCCTCGACGGTGCCGTCGAGCAGCGCCTCGGTGTAGCCCTGCACGGCGGTCAGCGGCGTCTTCAGCTCGTGGCCGACGCTGGCCAGGAACGCCCGCTGCTCGGTCTGGGCGTGCTCCAGGCCGGCGGCCATGTCGTTGAACGCGTTGGCCACCTCGGCGACCTCGTCGTCGCCCTCGACCCGCACCCGGGTGGACAGGTCGCCGTGGCCGACCCGGCGGGCGGCGGCCACCAGCCGACCCAGCGGCGCGGTCAGGCGGGCGGCCAGCAGCCAGGCGACCAGCGCGGCAAGGCCGACCGCCAGCGCGCTGGCCAGCAGCAGCCGCCGGCCGATCACCCCGGCGAGGCTCGGCCCCAGCCGGCGGACCTCGTGGACCAGCAGCACCCCCCCGCGGGCGCCGAGCACCGGCCGCTCGGCCGGGGCGACCGCCCAGGCGAGCCCGCCGCGGGTGCCGGTCACCACCTGGCCGTTGTCCAGCGCCGCGGCCAGGTCGACCGCCGGCACCGGGGCCAGCGGGCCGTCGCCGAGCCGGTTGGGCGCCGGGCAGCGCGCCGGCCAGCTCGGCGTGGCGTCGGCGCCGAGCACGTACACCTCGGTGCCGCCGACGCGCAGGGCGCGGACGATCGGGCAGACCTCCCGTGCCGGGCGGGGGCCGGCGACCGCCTCGGTGACCGCCGCGGCCTGGTCGGCCAGCTGCTGCTCGAGGCCGCGCTCGGGGACCAGGCGGAGCAGGGAGATGGTGATGACGCCGAGCAGCACCGCGGCGAGCCCGGCGACCGCGACGAAGGCCAGGACCAGCCGGCCCCGCAGCGACCGACGGGTGCGGTTCACGACCCGCCGGGGCGGTCGTCCGCCTTGTAGCCGACGCCGCGGATGGTCACGATCGGAGCGCGTTCGCCCAGCTTGGACCGAAGCTGGCGGATGTGGACGTCGACGGTGCGGGTGTCGGCCGGGAAGGAGTAGCCCCAGACCCGCTCGAGGATCTGGTCCCTGGTCAGGACCAGACCGCGGTTGCGGACCAGGTAGCAGAGCAGCTCGAACTCGCGCGCGGTGAGCTGCACCTGGCGGCCTTCGAAGCTGACCTCGTGGCGGGCCGGGTCCACGGTCAGGCTGCCCAGGTGCAACGGCGGCTCGGGACCGTCCTGCGGCTCCGGCTCGGCGCGGCGGAGCACCGCCTTGACCCGGGCGACCAGCTCGCGGGGTGAGAACGGCTTGGTCACGTAGTCGTCGGCGCCGAGCTCAAGGCCGAGCACCCGGTCGGCCTCCTCCTCGCGGGCGGTGAC
>DASYRU010000391.1:0-3557 GCA_036004165.1 Actinomycetota bacterium | reverse complement strand
CACGTCGTGCGACGTCATCGCAACCGCAAGGAGTTCGCCAAGCGGCTGCTGGGGCGCAAGCTTGGCGGCGCCCGGCGCCTTGGCGTGCTGCTCGCGATCGCCCTCGACGGGGGAGAGGCGCTGGTGGTCGACCTCGGACCGGCCGGGCGGCTGCGCAAGGAGCGCAGCTCGGCCCCGGTCGACCGGCAGACCGACGCGGTCGTCAGCTTCACCGTCGGTGGCGACCTGCGTGCGGTGGACCTCGGCCAGGCGGGCGAGCTGTTCGTGGCCGGCGACGACGAGCTGGCCGAGCTGGTCGAGCAGCGGCGAGGGCCGATCGACCCACTCACCGACGCCTTCACCTGGCCGGCCTTCAGCGCCAAGCTCGAGTCCAGGCAGGCGGAGCTGCGGGCGCTGCTCACCGACGGCTCGTTCGTGGCCGGCATCGGCCCCATCTACGCCGACGAGATCCTCTGGGTAGGCGGCCTGCGGTGGGACCGGGGCTCTGACGCCCTGTCCGCCCAGGAGGTACGCCGCCTGCACCGGGCGATCCAGGAGGTGGTGCAGGAGGCCGTCCGGCTCAGGGGCACGTCGGTGGGCGAGGCGCCCTGGCTGGACCTGCACGGCAACAAGGGCGAGTTCGAGCCCTACCTCAACGTCTACGGCCGCGCCGGCCTGCCGTGCCGGCGCTGCCGCACGCCGCTCGTTGAGGAGCGCATCAACCGCACCGAAACCACGTACCATTGCCCCAAATGTCAGAGCTGAAAGTCTGGCGTTCCTGGCTTCTCAGCGCGCTGCTGGTCGCCGCCATCACCGTGGCCGGCTGTAGCCCGAGCGCCCCGGTCGCGTCCGGTCCGCCGCCCGCCACCGCCAGCCAGGCCGCCCCGCCGACCACGCCTCCGCCCGGCCCGGTCCGTCTCGGCTCCGCACCCGCCTACGTCGCTCTTGCCACCAGGGACGTGACCGTGCGCAACCGGCCACGCGGCGGCCGGATCGTGGCGCTGTTCCCGGCAAGGCTTCCGTGGGGGAGCCCGACCCCGTTCCTGGTCCGGGCCGCCCACCGGGACACGTCAGGCCGCACCTGGCTCAAGGTGCTGCTGCCGCGCCGGCCCAACGAGTCCACCGGCTGGGTCCGGCGCGACCAGGTCCGCCTCGTCGCGACCAGCTATCAGGTCGAGGTCGACCTGTCGGACCGGACCGCCCGGCTGCTGCGCCACCGCCGGACCGTGCGCCGCTGGCAGGTCGGCGTCGGCCGCCCGTTCACCCCAACCCCCACCGGGCAGTTCTTCGTCACCGTCAAGCTCCGGCCGCCGCAGATCTCGACCGTCTACGGCGCCTGGGCGCTCGGGCTGTCCGGCTACTCGGAGGTGCTCGAGCAGTTCGGCACCGGCGACGGCCAGATCGCCCTGCACGGCACCGGCAACGCCGGCGACCTGGGCCGCGAGGTCTCCAACGGCTGCGTCCGCATGGACAACCAGACCATCACCGACCTGGCCCAGACCCTGCCGCTCGGCACCCCGGTGACCATCCGGGCATGACCGGGACGCGCGGCGACCTGCGCCTGCGGGCGGTGGTTCGGGGCGACGTCCAGGGCGTCGGCTTCCGCTGGGCGGTGCAGCGCCAGGCCCGCCAGCTCGGGCTCACCGGCTACGCCGAGAACCTGCCTGACGGCTCCGTGCGGGTCGAGGCCGAGGGTGTCCCCGAGGGTCTCGACCAGCTGGAGGCGTTCCTGCGCGTGGGCCCCCGCTTCGCCCAGGTCGACCTGTTGGACAGCCAGCGGCTGGCCGCCACCGGTGAGTTCCGCGGCTTCGCGACCAGGTGATCTCCGGCCGGTTCGTCTCGATGGACGTACTTGGCGTCTCCCTCGGGAACGTGTTATAGTCCGCTTGTGAAATCGTCTCTCTGGGGCCGCCCTGACGCGGCAGCTGCCCCGCCCGGCTGCACCGGGTTGGGTGTTGCACACGCCAGGGGCGTTCCTCTCCCAGAGAACAAACCGTAAGTCGTCAGCCGTCGGATTTCCGCGCGGCGTTGGACGACCCATGTGGCGTGCCAACCCGGCGGACGGAGCGCAGCGGTAACCCCGAGGCCGCTGCTGATTGGAGGAGCTTCCCGGATGTCGAAGGCGCTCATGGGCTACGTAGGTCAGCCGCCCGCCTACATGATCCTGCGGGAGCTGAATGCCCTCAAGGCGCGTGTCGCCGAGCTCGAGCGAGCCCTCGCCGTAGCCGAGCGGGACCTCGCCCTTCGCGATGTCGAGGAATTCCGCACCTCGACCACCAAGGAAGCGGCCCTGGCGTAGCCGGGGTTTTCGTTCCTTCGGGGCCTTCCGTGAGGAGGCCCCGACACCTTTTCGTGAGCCTCCGCCTCCCCGGAACCGTCGGCCTCCCGTGCTAGACTGCGACCGCTTCGGGGAACGGCGAACGAGGGGGTCCTGGGTAGCCGCGTGTTCCTGAAGTCGCTGACCCTGCGTGGGTTCAAGTCGTTCGCCGAGAAGACCGTTCTGGACTTCGAACCGGCGATCACCGTCATCGTCGGCCCCAACGGCTCTGGCAAGTCGAACGTGGTCGACGCGATCGCCTGGGTGCTCGGCGAGCAGGGCCCCAAGTCACTGCGCGGCGGCAAGATGGAGGACGTCATCTTCGCCGGCAGCGGCAGCCGGGCCGCGCTCGGCCGCGCCGAGGTCACCCTCACCATCGACAACGGCGCCGGCCTGCTGCCGATCGACTACAGCGAGGTCACCGTGACCCGGCTGCTGTACCGGTCGGGCGAGAGCGAGTACGCGATGAACGGCAGCCCCTGCCGGCTGCTCGACATCCAGGAGCTGCTCTCGGACACCGGGGTGGGTCGCGAGCTGCACACCGTCCTCGGCCAGAACCGCCTCGAGGACGTGCTGCACGGCCGGCCGGAGGACCGCCGCGCCGCCATCGAGGAGGCGGCCGGGGTCTACAAGCACCGCCGGCGCAAGGAAAAGGCCATGCGCAAGCTGGCCGGCATGGAACAGCACCTGGTCCGCCTCTCCGACCTGGTCGGCGAGCTGCGCCGCCAGCTGAAGCCGCTGCAGCAACAGGCCGAGACCGCCGCCAAGGCCGCGGCGGTCGCCGCCGAGCTGCGCGAGGTGCGGCTGACCCTGCGGGTCAGGGAGCTGGCCGCGGCGCGCGAGCGCTCGGCCGCCCTCGACGCCGAGGAGGCGGCGTTCGCCGCCCGCCTCGCCGAGCTGGAGCGGCGCAGCGGCGCCGCCCAGGCCGACGAGGGTCGCCTGGCCGCCGAGCTGGCCGAGCTGGAGCCGCTGGTGGCGGGCAGGGCCGAGGCCGCCCACCGCCTGGAGACGGTACGCGAGCGCCTGCGCGGCACCGCCGCCCTGGCCGAGGCCCGCGCCCGCCACCTGGCCGAGGCGCTGGCCGAGCAGGCCGACGGCCGCTCCGCCGCCGACCTGGAGCGGGAGGCGGCCGTGGTCGCCGGGGAGCTGGCCGCGGTCCAGGACGAGCTGGCCGCTACCACCGCCGCCACCACGGCCGCCGAGGCCGAACGGGACCGGGCCAGGGCCGCGCTGGCCGCCCACGACCAGGCGGCCAGCCGCG
>DASYRU010000390.1:0-1933 GCA_036004165.1 Actinomycetota bacterium | reverse complement strand
CCGATGTCGATGTTCGACTATGACGCCCGGCCGGTCACGCCGGGCGTGGTCCTGGTGGGCACGCGCGCCTCCCGGGGCGCGTACGCGATCCGTGATTTCCTGAGCCGCAACGGTTACCCGTTCGAGTGGGTCGACGCCGGCCGGCCCGATGCGGTGCGGGCGGTCCTGGGGGTCGCCGAGGTGGAGCCGTCGGCGCTGCCGCTGTGTATCCTGCCGGACGGGTCGCGGCTGGCGTCGGCGACGGTGGAACAGGTCGCCGCGGGTCTGGGCATGGTCGCGGCCCCGGCGCGGTCGGAGTACGACCTGACGATCGTCGGTGCGGGGCCGGCTGGCCTGGCGGCCGCGGTCAACGCGGCATCGGAGGGCCTGCGCACCGTCGTGGTCGAGGCGGTGGCGCCGGGCGGCCAGGCCGGGACCACGTCGATGATCGAGAACCTGCTGGGTTTTCCCGACGGCATCAGCGGCGGCGAGCTGGCGACCCGCGCGGTGGTGCAGGCGCGCCGGTTCGGTGCCGAATTGCTGCTGGCCAGGCCGCTGGTCGGCGTGTCGGCCGACGGGCCGGGCTACCTCGCCGGGCTGTCTGACGGCACGCTGGTGCGCGGGCGGGCGGTGCTGTTCGCCAGCGGCGTCGAGTGGCGCCGCCTGGAGGTGCCCGGGGTCGATGACCTGCTCGGCGCGGGGGTCTACTACGGGGCCGGGCCGAGCGAGGCGCTGGCGTGCACGGGCTCCCGGGTTGTCGTGGTGGGGGGCGGCAACTCGGCGGGCCAGGCGGTGGTCCGGTTCTCCCGGTACGCCCGGCAGGTCACGTTGCTGGTCCGCGGCCGCGACCTCGGCGCGTCGATGTCGCAGTACCTCATCGATCACCTGTCGGGTATCCCCAATGTTGAGGTGCGGGTGCGCACGCAGGTGGTGGGCCTGGAGGCCGATGACCGCCTCCGGGCGGTCATGGTGCGCTCCGGGGACAGCAGCGAACCGGCGCGGTTGCCGGCGGATGCCTTGTTCATCTGCATCGGCGGCGCCCCCCGCACCGACGGCGCCGCGGGGATCGGGTTGGTCACCAACCCTGCCGGGTACCTGGTGACCGGCAGTGATGTCGCCCGCTGGCCAGGCAGCGACTGGCCGCTGCCCAGGGAGCCGCTGCCGCTGGAGACCAACCGGCCCGGCGTGTTCGCCGCGGGGGACGTGCGCTGCGGGTCGGTCAAACGCTGCGCAGCGGCCATCGGCGAGGGATCAATGGCGGTGGCGCTCGTGCACCGCCGGCTGGCGGAGGCGGGCGGTGACTGAGCCGCCCGCGGTGGCGAGTCCGGACGCCGCGGTGCCCTCGGAGTTCGACGAGCTCGCCTCCGACGAACAGATCGCCACAGCCGCGGCGGCGCTCGAACGCAACGGCATCCGGCCGCTGCTGGCCGCCACGGGCGCCGACGCGAGGGGCCTGGTCGGCTCCCTGCTCGTGGACGGCGCCGAGGTGTACAACAACACCTCCCAGACCCTCGAAGCCATCGGCGTCGCCGACGACATCGAACGGTCCGGCCGCTACCAGCCGCTCCGGCTGCGGCTGTACCGGATGGACCGGGAAATGCAGCGCCGCGAGATGCGCACCCTGGCCGCGTCACCCGACTACGTCGTCGGCAGCGTGCACGCGCTGACCGAAGGCGGATCGCTGCTCATCGCGTCGGCCAGCGGCAGCCAGCTGGGCCCGCTCGCGTCGGGTGCGGCGCGGGTGATCCTGGTCATCGGCGCCCAGAAGATCGTCGGCGATGTCGCAACCGGGATGCGGCGTATCTACGAATACTGCTACCCGCTCGAGGATGCCCGGGCCCGGCGGGCCTACGGAGTGCCCAGCGGGGTGAACAACATCCTCATCATCAACAAGGCGGTCACCCCCGGCCGGGTCACCGCGATCATCGTCAACGAGCGCCTCGGCTTCTGATCA
>DASYRU010000389.1:0-3792 GCA_036004165.1 Actinomycetota bacterium | reverse complement strand
GCTGCTGGCCGCCATGGCCGACGAACGCGCCCTTGGCCGGCCGCGGAGCGGGGAGGAGCTGGTCGCCGAGGCGGCCGCGGTGGTGGCGAGGCAGCCGGAGGCGGCGGCCGCCTGGGACGGGCTGCGGCGGTTCAAGCGCCGTGAGCTGGTGCGGGTGGCGGTCCGGGACCTGGCCGGCGCGGCGACGGCGGAGGAGGTCGGGGCGGAGCTGGCCGCCCTGGCCGAGGCGTGCCTGGCGGCCGGCCTGCAGGTCGCCGCCCGCACGGTGGCGGCCGCCGGGCCGGGGGGGCTGCCGCTGCGGCTGGCGGTGCTCGGCATGGGCAAGCTGGGCGGCGGCGAGCTGAACTACGTCTCCGACATCGACGTGCTGTTCTGCCACGAGCCCGCTGCCGGGGCGGACCCGCAGGTGGCGGGCCAGGCGGCCGAGCGGGTGCTGCGGGAGCTGCTGGCGGGGCTGGGGGCGGTGACGCCGGAAGGGACCTGCTTCCGGGTGGACGCCAACCTCCGGCCGGAGGGCCGCAACGGGCCGCTCTCGCGGACGCTCGGCAGCTACCGGGCCTACTGGGACCGGTGGGCGCGGCCGTGGGAGCTGCAGGCGCTGATCAAGGTGCGGCCGGTGGCGGGCGACCGGGAGCTCGCCGGGCGCTTCTGCGCCGAGGCGGCCAGGCGGGTCTACCCGGAGCGGCTGGAGGAGGCGACGGTGACCGCGGTGCGCCGCATGAAGGCCCGGGTGGAGGCCGAGCGGCTGCCCGCCGGGGCGGACCCGAGGCTCCACCTCAAGCTCGGCCCGGGCGGCCTGGCCGACGTCGAGTGGACGGCGCAGCTGCTGCAGCTCCGCTTCGGCGGCAGGCTGCCTGCCGTGCGCGTCGCCGGCACCCTGCCGGCGCTGGCGGCCCTGGCGGAGGCGGGCGCGCTGGCGGCGGACGAGGCGTCCTGGCTGGCCGACGCCTACCGGCTCTGCCTGCGCACCCGCAACCTCGCCTACCTGGTCGCCGGCCGGGCGGTCGAGTCGCTGCCCGCCGACCCGGTGGCGCTGGAGCGGCTCGCCAGGGCGATGGGGGAGCCGGGCAGGCAGCGGCTGCTGGAGCGCTACCGGCGGGCCACCCGGCGGGCCCGCCGGGTGGTCATGGCCCGCTTCTGGGAGGACGCCGGGTGACCAGCGCCGCCGGCGCAGCCCCGCTGGTCGTCACCGTTGGGGACCTGATGGTGGACGTGGCGGTGGCGGCCCCGGCGCTTGCGCGTGGCGGCGACGTGGCCGGGTCGGTGCGGCTCGGCCCCGGAGGGTCGGCCGCCAACGTGGCCGTGTGGGCCGCCGCCGCCGGCGCCCGCGCGCTGGTCGTGGCCAGGCGGGGCGACGACCTGGCCGGCCGGCTGCTGGCGGCGGCGCTGGCCGAACGCGGCGTCGGGCTGTACCCGCCGGCCCCTGCCGCCGCCGCTGCCACCGGGACGATGCTGGTGGTCCGGGAGGCGGGGGAGCGGACCTTCGTGGCCGATCCCGGCGCAAATCGGTACCTGCGCGCCGAGGACGCCGCCGCGGCGCTGCCAGGCGCTGCGGCGGTGTTCGTCAGCGGCTACCCGCTGCTGCGCCCGGAGAGCAGGTCGGCGGCGCTGGCCGCGGTCGAGGCGGCCGGGGCGGGCGTCCCGGCCGCCGTCGACGCCGCCTCCTGGCCGCTGCTGGCCGGCGACGCCGGCGAGCTGCTGCTGGCCGCCGCCGCAAGGGCGGGCACCCTGCTGGCCAACCTCGACGAGGCCGCCACGCTCACCGGCCGGCGCGACCCGCAGGTCGCGGCCGGCCGGCTGGCCGCCAGGGTCGGGACGGCGGTGGTCAAGTGCGGCGACCGCGGCGTGGTGGTCTGCGCCGGCGCCGGCGGGCGCCCGCTGACGGTGGCGGCCCCTGAGGCCGCCGCGGTCGACGTCACCGGCGCCGGCGACGCCTTCGCGGCCGGCTACCTGGTGGCCCTGGCGGGCGGCGCCGACCCGGCGGAGTCGGCTCGGGCCGGCACCCTGCTGGCCGCGCGGGCGGTGGCCGTCGACGGCGCCTGGCCGCCCCTGCCCACGGTCGCCGCGCCGCGATACCCTTGACCGCCGGCCCGACCCGCCCCGACGAGAACCAAAGGAACTGACCAGGCCCATGGACCGTCCGATCGTCGTCGCCGACCGTATCGCCACCGCCAGCGCCGTCGTCGCCCTCGAATCCAGCGTGCTCGCCCAGGGCCTGCCAGCGCCCGCCAACCTCGAGTCGGCCGAGGCGCAGTCGACCGCGGTCGGCAAGGCGGGCGCCGAGCCGGCCGTGGTCGGCGTGATCGGCGGCCGCATCCTGGTCGGCGCCGACCACGACCAGGTGCGCGAGCTCGCCTCCGGCCGGGTGGCCTGGAAGGTCACCGTCCGCGACCTGCCGTACGTGGTCGCCCGTGGGCTTGACGGCGCCACCACCGTGTCGGCGACCGCGTTCGCGGCCGAGGCGGTCGGCATCGGCGTCATGGCCACCGGCGGGATCGGCGGGGTCCACTTCGGCGCGGGCGACGTCTCGGCCGACCTGCCGCAGCTTGCCCGCTCCCGGCTCACGGTGGTCTGCTCCGGGCCCAAGCACGTGGCCGACGCGGCCGCCACCCTGGAGTGGCTGGAGACCAACGGCGTGCTGGCGGTCGGCTACCGCACCGACCGGCTGCCCGGGTTCCTGGCGCCGGGGAGGCTGCCGCTGGAGCACGTGGTCGACGAGGTCGGCCAGGTGGTCGAGCTGATCCGGGTCAGGCGGTCCCTCGGGTCGCCAGGCGCCCTGGTCGTCTGCCAGGACCCGCCCGCCGCGGCGGCGATGGAACCCGACGAGCTCGGCGAGCTGGCCGCCGAGGGCGCCGCCGCCGCCCACGACGCCGGCGTGTTCGGCAAGGCGCGGACCCCGTTCGAGCTCGACTGGCTGCACCGGCGCACCGGCGGCCGCAGCCTCAACGCCAACCTCGCCCTGCTGGAGGCCAACGCCGGCCTCGCCGGCGAGATCGCGGCGGCGCTGGCGGCAGCGTGAGCCCGGCGGCTGCTCAGCGGCGGCGGTCGCCGGACGCCCAGCCGAACAGCTGGTCGATGTCGGGGGCCAGGCGGTCAAGCAGCAGCACCAGGCCGAGCACCACCAGGGCGCCGCCCAGCACCAGCCGGCCCGTCTCCCGCCTGGCCGCCGGCGCGGGACCGATCGGCTGGCCCGGCCGCTCCTCGGGGATGACGATCCAGGCGACCACGTAGGCGATCACGCCCAGCCGGTTGGCCAGGCCGAGCACCACGAAGGCGATCCGCAGCAGCAGTGGGTCGATGCCGAGGTACTGGCCGAGGCCGCCGCAGACCCCCGCGAGCACCCGCTCGCTGTGGCTGCGCCGCAGCAGGCGCTCGGCCTGGGCGGGTCCGGCTCGGGGGGAAGTCGCGCGCTCATACCGATAGAGCATAGTTCGTCCGCCCGATGGACAGGAACCTGCTGCGGCGCGAAGATCGGCCTCCGCCGTGTCGCAGGTCAGCCGATCAGAGGGGGTCGCGGTGCCGCTGTATCTCGCGAAGTTCAGCATGACGTCGGAGGCGTGGGCCAAGCTGATCAAGGAGCCGGAGGACCGCAGGGAGATGGTCGGGCGCCTGCTGGAGGCCAGCGGGGGCAAGCTGCTGGGCTACTGGTACGCCTTCGGCGACCACGACGGCTACGTCCTGGCCGAGGCTCCCGACAACACCACCATGGCCAGCGCCCTGGTCACCGTGGCGGGCAGCGGCGCGTTCAGCTCGCTGTCGACCACGGTGCTGCTGAGCGTCGAGGACACCCTC
>DASYRU010000388.1:0-12319 GCA_036004165.1 Actinomycetota bacterium | reverse complement strand
CGATGGCGCACAGCACGACGATGATCACGTAGACGATCACCACGCTCTCCAGGTCGACCGACGACCGGACCGGCCGCAGCGCGACCCCGAGCACGATGCTGGCGACGAAGCCGGCGAGCCCCCAGGCGGCCCCCTCCCCGTTGATCTCGGTGTACCTGCGGGCCACCTTGGCCGCCTCCCTTCCTGGTCAGTCGCTGGGGCCGGAGGTTGCGGTGGACGCCGGCCGACCTCGCTTGTCGGCGATGATGTGGACGTCGACGCCGTCGGTCTCCCGCAGGATGCGGGCGATGATCGACTGGCCGACCAGCTCCCGCCAACGAGGGCGATGCGACTCGCCGAGCACGATCTGGGTGATGCCCAGCTCCTCGGCCGCGCTGACCACGGTCTCGGCCACGTCGCCGACCCGGCGCAGCACGGCGGCGCCGAGCTGGTAGCCGAGCCGCTCGGCGGCCTCGACCACCTCGTGCACGCCCTCCGGCTCCCGCTCGTTCTCCGGCTCGATGTGGAGGACGTACAGCGGACCGCCGGCGCGGCGCGCCAGCCGGGCCGCCCGGCGGACCAGCTCGATCGAGTTCGGCCGGCCGTCGATGCAGACCATGACCCGCTCGCTCAGGGTCTTCGCGAGCTCGTCCTTGGCCTGCCCGGGGTCGAGCAGGTGGCGTTCCTCCTGCTCGGCGACCTCGCGGAGGGCGAGGGTGCGCAGCGCCATCAGGTTGTCCGTGCGGAAGAAGTTGGTCAGGGCCGAGCGGACCTTGTCGGGGGCGTAGACGCGCCCCTGGGCGATCCGCTCCCGCAGCGCGTCGGGGGGCAGGTCGACCAGGACGACCTCGTCGGCCTCGTGCAGCAGCCGGTCCGGGAAGGTCTCCCGCACCCGCACCCCGGTGATCTCGTAGACCTTGTCGTTCAGGCTCTCCAGGTGCTGGATGTTCACGGTGGTGAAGACGTCGATGCCGGCGTCCAGCAACTCCTCCACGTCCTGCCAGCGCTTGGCGTGGCGACCGCCCAGGTGGTTGCTGTGGGCCAGCTCGTCGACCAGGCAGAGGTGCGGCCTGCGCTGCAGCAGCCAGTCGGTGTCCATCTCCGTGAACGGCCGGCCCTGGACGCGCGCGATGCGGCGGGGCGCGACCTCGAGGCCGGCGGAGCGGTCCTCGGTGGCGCGGCGCCCGTGCGGCTCCAGGTAGCCGATCACCACGTCCACGCCGGCCGCCTTGAGGTCGCGCGCCTCACCGAGCATGGCGAAGGTCTTGCCGACCCCGGCGGCCGCGCCCAGGAAGACCTTCAGCCGGCCCCGCCTGCGGTCGTCCGCGGTCATCCCCCTCCCCCGGTCGCAGGGGTGTTCACCGGCTGGTCATGGTATCGAGGGCCAGGTTCAGCGCCAGCACGTTCACCCGCGGCTCCCCCAGGAAGCCGAGCTCGCGGCCCTTGGTGTGCGCACGCACCAGTTCCCGGACCCGCTCGGGGTCCAGGCTGCGGGCCCTTGCCACGCGGTCGACCTGGAAGTCGGCCGCGGCCGGTGAGATGTCCGGGTCGAGGCCGGACCCGGATGCGGTGACCAGCTCGGCCGGGATGTCGGCCGCGGTCTTGCCAGGGTTGGCCTCCAGCAGGGCGTCGACGCGCTCCTGAACGGTATCGGCCAGCTTCTGCGAGGTCGGCCCGAGGTTGGAGGCGCCGGACGCGCCCGGGTCGTAGCCGTCTTGGCCGGCCGCCGAGGGGCGGCCCCAGAAGTACCCGGGGGCGTCGAACGACTGGCCGATCAGGCCGGAGCCGACCACCCGGTCGTCACGCCGGACCAGGCTGCCATCGGCGGCGCCGCGGAAGGCGGCCTGCCCGATCCCGAACACGAGCAGCGGGTAGGCCAGCCCGACGAGGACGGTGAACACGGCCAAGGCGACGACGCTCCGGCGGAGATCGATGAGCATGGCTGCGGCTCCTAGACCAGACGAACGAGGTTGATGAAGAGGTCGATCAGCTTGATACCGACGAACGGCAGCACGATGCCGCCAAGGCCGTAGATGAGGAGGTTGCGGCGGAGCAGGGCGGTCGCCGACACCGGCCGGAAGCGGACGCCGCGCAGAGCCAGCGGGATCAGGGCGACGATGATCAGCGCGTTGAAGATCACCGCCGACAGCACCGCCGACCGGGGCGTCTCCAGGCGCAGGACGTTGAGCTTGTCGAGCGCCGGGTAGGTGGCCGCGAACAGCGCGGGGATGATCGCGAAGTACTTGGCCACGTCGTTGGCGATCGAGAAGGTCGTGAGCGAGCCGCGGGTGATCAGCAGCTGCTTGCCGATCTCAACGATCTCGATCAGTTTGGTCGGGTTGGAGTCGAGGTCGACCATGTTGCCGGCCTCCTTGGCCGCCACCGTGCCGGTGTTCATGGCCACACCGACGTCGGCCTGGGCCAGGGCAGGGGCGTCGTTGGTGCCGTCGCCGGTCATGGCGATCAGCTTGCCGCCGCTCTGCTCGGCCCGGATCAGCTCCATCTTCCGCTCCGGGGTGGCCTGGGCCAGGAAGTCGTCGACGCCGGATTCGCTGGCGATGGCGGCGGCCGTCAGCGGGTTGTCGCCGGTGATCATGACCGTCCGGATGCCCATGTTGCGCAGCTGCTCGAAGCGGTCGCGCATGCCGCCCTTGACGATGTCCTTGAGGTGGACCACGCCGAGGGGCCGGGCGCCGTCGGCGACCACCAGCGGCGTGCCGCCCCCGCGGGCGATGCCCTCCACGATCGGGTCGAGCTCCGGCGGGACGGTGCCGCCCCGCTCCTTCACCCAGGCGACCACCGCGTCGGCCGCTCCCTTGCGGACCTGGCGTCCGTCCACGTCCGCGCCCGACATGCGGGTCTGGGCGGTGAAGGGGACGAACTGGGCCCGCCGCTCCAACAGCTCACGGCCGCGCAGGCCGTAGCGCTCCTTGGCCAGCACCACGATCGAGCGGCCCTCCGGGGTCTCGTCGGACAGCGAGGAGAGCTGGGCCGCGTCGACCAGCTCGTCCACCTCGACCCCCGGCAGCGGGATCAGCTCGGTCGCCTCACGGTTACCGAGCGTGATCGTGCCGGTCTTGTCGAGCAGCAGGGTGTTGACGTCGCCGGCCGCCTCCACGGCCCTGCCGGACATGGCGAGCACGTTGTGCTGCACCATCCGGTCCATGCCGGCGATACCGATGGCCGACAGCAGCGCCCCGATGGTGGTCGGGATCAGGCACACCAGCAGGGCGATCAGCACGACCACGTCAGCCTCGCGGCCGGAGTAGACCGCGAACGGCTGCAGGGTCACGACCGCGATCAGGAAGATGATCGTGAGCACGCTGAGCAGGATGGACAGCGCGATCTCGTTCGGGGTCTTCTGCCGCTCGGCCCCCTCGACCAGCGCGATCATCTTGTCGAGAAAGCTCCTGCCAGGATCGGCCGTGATCCGGACCCGGATCCAGTCCGACAGGACCTTGGTGCCGCCGGTGACCGCCGAACGGTCCCCGCCTGACTCGCGGATCACCGGGGCCGACTCCCCGGTGATGGCCGACTCGTCGACCGAGGCGATGCCCTCGACGACCTCGCCGTCGCCGGGGATGACCTCGCCGGCGTCGACCAGGACCTGGTCGCCCGCCCGAAGCTGGGAGGCGGGTACGGTCTCGGTGGAGCCGTCGTCCCGGAGCCGCTGGGCGGTCGTGTCCCGGCGGGTCTTGCGGAGCTCGTCTGCCTGGGCCTTGCCGCGGCCCTCGGCCATCGCCTCGGCGAAGTTGGCGAACAGCACCGTGAACCACAGCCAGAGCGCGATCTGGCCGGTGAAGGAGATGCCGCCCGGCCCGCCACCGCCGAGCAGGTTCACCAGGAACCGCAGGGTGACCAGGACGCTGCCGATCCCGACAACGAACATCACCGGGTTGTGGACCTGCACCCGCGGGTCCAGCTTGCCGAAGGCGGAGGCGATGGCCCCGCGGACGATGGTGGGCTCGAACAGCTTCTGTGGTTTGGGCATGGGATCCCCGCGCGCCTTTCAGAAGACCTGGCCGGTGGCCTGCAGCAGCTGCTCGACGATCGGGCCGAGGGCGAGCACCGGGAAGAAGGTGAGCGCGCCGACGATCAGCACCACCCCGACGAGCAGACCGACGAACAGCGGGGTGTGGGTCGGGAAGGTGCCAGGCCCGGCCGGGACCTTCTCCTTGGCGGCCAGACTGCCCGCGATCGCCAGCACCGCGACGATCGGCAGGTAGCGGCCGAGCCACATGGCGAACGAGCCGGTCAGGTTGAAGAAGGGGGTGTTGCCGGTGAGGCCGGCGAAGGCCGAGCCGTTGTTGTTGGTCTGCGAGGCGAACGCGTACAGGATCTCGGTCAGGCCGTGCGGGCCGAGGTTGAGGCGCGACGACAGGCCGGCCGTGACCACCGCCGCGACCGCGGTGAGCAGCAGCACCACCGTCGGCATGACCAGGATGGCCAGGCCGGCCAGCTTGACCTCGCGGGCCTGGACCTTCTTGCCCAGCCACTCCGGGGTCCGGCCGACCATGAGCCCGGCGATGAACACCGCCAACAGCACGAACACGAGCATGCCGTACAGCCCGGTGCCGACCCCGCCCGGCGAGACCTCGCCGAGCAGCATGTGCGCGGTGGTGGCGAGCCCGCCGATCGCGGTGTAGGAGTCGTGGAAGGAGTTGACCGCGCCGGTCGAGGTACCGGTGGTGCTCGCCGCCCAGCTGCCGGAGGCGCCGATGCCGAAGCGGGTCTCCTTGCCCTCCATGTTCCCGCCCGACTGGGCGTTCGCCCCGGCGGCGTAGGCCTGGTCGACCCCGGCCCGCGCGACGATGGGGTTGCCGGCCTGCTCGGCCACGACCGCCGTGGTCACCATGCCGGCCCAGATGATCGCCATGGCCGCGAACACCGCCCAGCCCTGCCGCCTCGAGCCGACCAGCTTGCCGTAGGTGGCGGTGAGCGCGAACGGGATCACCAGCAGGGCGAGCATCTCGAGGAAGTCGGTGATCGGGTCGGGGTTCTCGTAGGGGTGGGCGGAGTTGGCGTTGTAGAAGCCGCCGCCGTTGGTGCCGAGCTCCTTGATCGCCTCCTGGGAGGCGACCGGCCCGCCTGGCAGGGTCTGGGCGGCACCGGCCACGGTGGCCACCTCCCGCAGCCCGTGGAAGTTCTGCACCACGCCGCGGGCCAGCAGCAGCGAGGCGACCAGAACCGACAGCGGCAGCAGCACGAACAGCACGCCGCGGGTGAGGTCGACCCAGAAGTTGCCGATCGTCTCGGCCCGCCGGCGGGTGATGCCACGGATCAGCGCGATCGCCACGGCGAGGCCGACGCCGGCCGAGACGAAGTTCTGCACCGCCAGACCGGCCATCTGGGTGAGATGGCTCATGGTCTGCTCACCCAGGTAGTTCTGCCAGTTGGTGTTGGTCACGAAGGAGACGGCGGTGTTGAGCGCGAGGTAGGGATCGACGGCGCCGAAGCCGTCGGGGTTGACCGGCAGCAGTCCCTGGAGGCGCTGCAGCAGGTACAGGCCCGCGACCGAGGCGAGCGAGAACACCAGCAGCGAACGGGCGTAGCCCGTCCAGGCCTGCTCGCGATCGGGCTGCAGGCGCAGGCCGCGGTAGACCAGGCGTTCGACCGGGCCGAGCACCGGGTGCAGGAAGGTCCGCTGGCCGCTCATGACCCTGGCGATGAACGCGCCAAGCGGCGGGGTCAGCAGGGCCACCGCGAGCAGCAGGACAAGTGGCTGGAGCAGGTCGGGGATGAGCATCTAGAAACGCTCCGGGTGAACCAGGGTGTAGACGAGGTAGCCGATCAGGGCGACCGCGGTCACCAGGGCGAGCAGGTTCTCCCAGTCCATGGCGTGCTCCTCTGTCAGGCCCGCTCGACGAAGGCGAGCCAGATGAAGCTCAGCGCGGCCAGCGCCACCACGACAGCCGCGACGACCAGGTCCATCGAGCCTCCCGTGAACGTGTACCGGTCGGTGCCCACAGTGGGGTCTCGCCACAAAGGCGAGATAAAGGCAGCTACCCACTGATGCAAAGAAGTCGTCAAGGCTTGGGCTGGTCGTCCTATCCTTTCCTCATGAATGTCCAACGGCGGCTCGCGGTCGGCGGGCCGCGGAGCGCGCCAAAGAAGTCCGCGCGCCACCCTGGCGCCCGACCGGATCGCCGTCGGCGATCACGTGGTCTTGGTGGCACGCGGACTTCTTTGGGCTATACCGTGGCGGTGGTGGGCACGGCGGTGGTCACCGCGCCCCTGCTCGGCGTGCGCGGCGACGTGTCCAAGACCAACGTGGTCCTCGCCTACCTGCTGGTGGTCACGGCGGCCGCCGCCACCGGCGGGCTCGGGCCCGGCATCACCGCGGCGGCCCTCGGCTTCCTCGCCTTCGACTTCCTGTTCCTGCCGCCCTACCACACCTTCGTCGTCGACGACCCGCAGGACTACCTGTCGCTGTTCGTCTACCTGCTGGTCGCGCTGGTGGTGAGCCTGCTGGTGGGGACCAGCGAGCGACGCCGCATCCGAGCCGAGCGCCGTGAACGCGAGACCCGCATGCTGTTCGACCTGTCGGCCAGCCTGGTCGCTCACGGCGGCATGGAGGACATCCTCCTGCGCGTGGTCCGGACCGTCCGGTCGCTGTTCGACCTGGCGGGTTGTGCGATCGTGCTGCCGTCCGGTGACGGCATCCGCGTGGCCGCCAGCGACGGCGAGGTCCCCGAGGACCTCCAGGAGCGGTTCGTCGGGGCGCGCGACGCCCAGACCTCGGTGCAGGTCCGCGGCCCGGGCGGCGGCCCCCTGGAGCCGGGACGGGCGCTCACCGTGCCGATGCGCAGCGGCAACACCGTGGTCGGGGCGCTGGTCGTGGTCGCCGGCGGGCCCGGCTCCTCCGGGTTCGGCGAGGCCGAGCGCCGGGTGCTCGCCGCCTTCGCCAACCAGGCCGCCCTGGCCGTCGAACAGGTCCAGCAGGAGGAGGAGCGCGGCCGGGCGCGGGCCCTGCGGGAGACCGACCGGCTGCGCACCGCGCTGCTGAACTCCGTTTCCCACGACCTGCGCACCCCGCTTGCCTCGATCAAGGCGTCGGCCTCCAGCCTGCTCGACCCCGATGTCACGTGGGGCGAGGCCCAGCGGCAGGAGTTCCTCGCCACGATCAACACCGAGGTCGACCGGCTCACGCACCTGGTCCACAACCTGCTCGACATGTCCCGGATCGAGGCCGGCGCGCTGGACCCCCGTCTGGTCGAGACCTCGGTGGCCGAGGTGGTCGGCCCGGCGGTGCGCCACGCCAGGGCCGCGTCCAGGCAGCGGGTCGACGTCGACGTGCCCGACACCCTCCCGCCGGTCCTGGTCGATCCGGTCCGGCTGGACCAGGTGCTCACCAACCTGATCGACAACGCGGGCAGCTACGCGTCCGCCGGGCCGGTCCAGGTGACGGCCCGCCAGGCCGGGGCGGACGTCGAGCTGCGGGTGGTCGACCACGGCCCGGGCATCCCAGGGCCCGAGCGGGAGCGGATCTTCGACCAGTTCTACCGGCTCAAGGGGGGTGGCAAGCGGCCCGAGGGAACCGGCATGGGTCTTGCCATCTGCCGCGGCATCGTGCAGGCACACGGGGGCACGCTGCGGGTCGAGACCACCCCGGGCGGCGGCGCCACCTTCGTGCTCACCCTGCCGGCCGCGCCAAGGCGCCCGGAGAGCTCGCTGGAGAGGGAGGCGGCGGCGCCGTGACCCGCGTCCTGGTGGTCGACGACGAGCCGCCGATCGTGCGGGCGGTCGCCGCCAACCTGCGGGTCCGCGGCTACGAGGTGCTCACGGCGGCCAGCGGCGAGGCCGCCCTGACCGCGGTCGAGACCCACCGGCCGGACTGCGTCGTGCTCGACCTCGGGCTGCCCGGCGTCGACGGCCTCGAGGTGCTCCGTCGCCTTCGCACCTGGACCCAGGTGCCGGTGGTGGTGCTGACCGCGCTGGACGGCGAACGCGACAAGGTGACCGCGTTCGACCTTGGCGCCGACGACTACGTGACCAAGCCGTTCGGGGTGGCCGAGCTGATGGCGCGCATCGGGGTCGCCCTGCGTCACGCCAGAGGCGCCGCGGCCGACCAGCCCCGGGTGATCCGGGCCGACGACGTCGCCATCGACCTCGACGCCAAGCTGGTCACCAGGGCCGGCGCCCCGGTCCGGCTCACCCCGACGGAATGGCGGCTGCTGGAGACCCTGGCCACCAACGCCGGCCGGCTCTGCACCCACCGGTTCCTGCTGGAGCGCGTCTGGGGCCCCGGCTACGGGGAGGAGTCGCAGTACCTTCGGGTCTACATGGCCAACCTGCGCAAGAAGCTGGACGACCCCGCCACCCCCCAGCTGTTGCTCACCGAGCCCGGCATGGGGTACCGCTTCGTGGTGCCGGAACCGGAAGGCGCGGGCAAAGGGGTCTGACCATGCTGGTCGTGATCGTCGGCTGTGGCCGTGTGGGAGCGGGCCTGGCCACCGGCCTGGCCGCCGCAGGGGAGATCGTCGCCGTGGTCGACAAGGACCCCAAGGCGTTCGAACGGCTCGGCGAGGAGTTCGCCGGCCAGACGGTGGAGGGGATCGGCTTCGACCGCGACGTGCTGGAGCACGCGGGTGTCGCCAGGGCCGACGCGCTGGTGGCGGTGACCAGCGGCGACAACTCCAACGTGGTGACGGCCCGCGTCGCAAGGGACACCTACCGGGTGCCGCGGGTGATCGCCCGCATCCACGACCCCCGCCGGGCCGCCCTCTACGAGGAGCTGGGGGTGGTCACCGTCTCCAGCACCGACTGGGCCCTCCGCAAGATCCGCGACTACCTCGAGCACCGCACGCTGAAGGAGGAGACCGCCTTCGGCCGCGGCGAGGTCTCGCTGCTGCGCCTGGAGCTGCCCCAGCACCTGGTCGACCGGTCGGTGGCGGACCTGGAGGAGGGCGGCGGCCTGCGGGTGGTGAGCATCACCCGCCGGGGCGGCGCCTTCGTGCCCGACCCGGCCACCGTGCTGGTGGAGGGCGACGTGGTGCGCGTGGCGGTGGGGGGCGACGCGCGCGACCGGCTGGACGCCCTGCTCGCCGAGGAGGAGGGCCGCGAGGCCGCCGGTCGCGAGGTGACCGGTTGAAAGTCATGGTGGCGGGGGCGGGGGTGTGGGGTTCCTACATCGCCAACCACCTGGTGGACGCGGGGCACGAGGTGGTGGTGGTCGAGCGGGACGCCACCACCGCCCGCCGGATCCGGGCGCTCGGCGGCAGGACGGTGGTGGCCGGGGATGCCTGCGAGCCGTCGGTGCTTGACGGCATCGGCCTCGACACCGTCGACACGGTGGTCGCGGCCACCGGCGACGACGAGGACAACCTGGTGGTCAGCCTGCTCGCCAAGCGCTGGTACGCGGTGCCGCGAGTGGTCGCACGGGTCAACAACCCCAAGAACACGTGGCTGTTCACCGGCGACTGGGGGGTCGACACGGCGGTGTCGGCGCCGGCCATCATGACCTGGCTGCTGGAGAGCGCGGTCGGGGTGCAGGACGTGGTGGCCCTGCTGCGGGCCGACCGGGAGCTGGGCGTGGCGCTGGTCGAGCTGACCCTCGACGAGGACGCCCACGCGCTCGGCCGCCGCCCTGAGGAGCTGGAGCTGCCAAAGGGCGCCACCGTGGTCGCCGTGGTCCGCGGCGACCAGGTGCTCGCCGGCGCCGACGCCGGCCCGCTGGAGCCGGGCGATGAGGTCCTGGCCGTCACCACGCTGGAGGCCGAGCCGGAGCTGCGCCGCCTGCTCGGCGGCCAGCCAGGCGGCTCCCACACTCCGGTCGACTGACGCCAGGCGACCCCGGTACACTGCCAGTCTTCAGCGGGATGTAGCGCAGCTTGGCAGCGCGCCACGTTCGGGACGTGGAGGCCCCGGGTTCAACTCCCGGCATCCCGACCACACAGCAAGCCCACTACCAGCACAAACGCCCCGGTAACACCGGGGCGCTGCTGCGATGCAAAGATCGTCAGTCGCCCTGATCGTCGAGTGGCAGCTCGACGTGCAGCGATGTGCTGACGCCCGGGGGCTCTGGAGCGAGATCGTGCCGCCGATCGCCTCGGCGCGGTCTTTCAGGCCGAGCAGTCCGGAGCCGCGGGCGGGATCGGCGCCGCCGACGCCGTCGTCCCGGACGGCGATGCGGAGGATGCGCTCAGGGGCTTCGACGGCAACGTGGACGACCGACGCACGCGCGTACTTGGCCGGCTGCGTGCAGCTCGAGCGCGAGCGAGACGAGCTACTCGCCTATTTTGCGTGCCGATGGCTGCTAGCGGGTAGGCCAGGATGCCCGCTGGCCGAACGCTGACTTGGGGGCTGGTGGTGATGCCTCCCCGCCGCTGGTACGCCAACGTGGATGGTAGGTCGGCTCTGGTCAGGTCAGGTGCCCACCAGGAGGTGCTGGCAGGCCTGGGACCGGGGCGGCCTCGAAGCTGAGGAGGACGCAGATGCGTATCTGGTCTGTCATCAAGGGGTTGGGGGTGGACCACCGTGCCGGGGTGCCGGCCGCGCGAGCGGCCGAGCGGCCGGGTGGTGCGCTAGGAGGATCCGGGTCGCGGTCTGCTCCGGTCCCGGTTGAAGCTGCTCCGATTCATCTGCGCATCCCGCTGAACCTGCTCCGTCATGGGAGGCTGGCCGGGTGGCTGAGACTCGCCCGCGCCCAGCAGCCGCACGTGCCGGCGCGACCCACAGCACGGCTGGGTGACCGCATCAAACAGTTATCCGAACATCGATGAGAAGCAATGAAGGTCGGAGGAGAGCATGAACATCACCACCATCGGCAGGGGCAACGTCGGCGGCGGGCTCGCCCGCCGCTGGGAGAAGGCAGGCCACGCCGTCACCCAACTCGGCCGTGACGGCGGCGACGCCTCCGACGCACAGGTCGTCCTGGTGGCGGTGCCGTCTGGGGTGATCGCCGACGTGCTCGGCAAGGTGGGTGGGCTGCAGGGCAAGACCACGATCGACGCGACCAACGCGTTCGCCGGCCGCAACCAGGCCTACCAGTCGCTGGCGCACGAAGTGAAGTCAATCGTGGGTGGCCCGGTCGCCAAGGCGTTCAACAACAACTTCGCGGCCCTCTACCACCAGATCGACGCGCAGCGGGTGCCGCCGAGCAACCTGTACGCGTCGGAGAACGGTGCGCGGGAGGTGACCGAGCAGCTGATCCGCGATGTCGGCTACGACCCGGTCTACGTCGGCGGCCTGGAGCAGGCCCGCGCGCTGGAGGAGCACGCCTTGGGGCTGTCCTCCGCCATTGGCCAGGGCGGGCTCGGCGCGTTCTTCTACCGGTACGCCAAACCGGGCGAGCTGTAACCCTGCAGACACACGGCGGTCGTCCGGGTGATCGCCGCAGCGGCCAGATGCCACTGAGCTGCGCCGTCTGTGGAGGCCGGGGTGATCGCCGTGCCTCTCAAGGTCGCGGTGTTCGAGCATGCTGGGGCCGCACCGGGGGCTGCGGACGGGCGGTCACCAGGGTCAACCTCCGAGGCTTGCTGCCGCATGCGTCAGGCGGGCTCGCGAGTCCCGGCCGGCACGCGTGCTCTCCATCTGCTCCTAGACGGTGCGCATACGGACGTCACAGCACACGCCTGTGGTAAACATCCAGGTCAGGCACACAACGACGTACACTCTGGACTTGACGGGATGAGCTGGTGGGGTTCAGATCCCGGCATCCCGACCAGAACATCCTCAGGCGAACCCGGCCCCCGCGGAGGGGCCGGGTTCTTTGTGCGCGGGCAGTGTGCCCGTGACGCTTCCACCGGGCCCATGCGACACGCTATGGTTTCGCGTGAAAGGATTTTCTTACACATGAAAGGAGTCCCATGACGGTGGCCCGGCCAACCGGCGACGACCTGGTCGAGATGCTGGCGGCCCTGGCCAACCCGATACGGCTGCGCATCGTCGCGAAGCTGGCCGGCGGCCGTGACTACGTGAGTCACCTGGCCCGCGAGATCGGCATCAGCCGCCCCCTGCTCCACCTGCACCTGCAGCGGCTCGAACGCGCCGGTCTCATCGCCGGGAGCCTCGAGCTGTCCGAGGACGGCAAGGCCATGAAGTTCTACGAGGTCACCGACTTCGACCTCCACCTGACGGCATCGGCGCTGGTCGAGGCGGCCAGGACCCTGACGACAGCGGGCCCGGACAAGGGCCCCACGCACAAGGAGGACTCCTGATGTACCTCGGCACGGTTTCGGCCTTCAGCTGGCCCGACGCGGCGGCTGTCCTCGGCATCCTGCTGACGGTCACCGTCCTTGTCGGCGGCGCGATGGCGGCCTTCGTGGCGCTCCGCAAGACCAAGCTCGCGGCCGCCCACCAGGAGGACCTGCGCCAGCTCGTGCGCCGCTACGAGCACTTC